>JALZVI010000123.1 GCA_023301015.1 Rickettsiales bacterium
ATGAGGTGTAGGTTTTTTGCATTTTGCCTAGGCCTTCTTTCAGCGAATCAGATGTGCGGAAAACGGCTGCATGTTCTTGCATGGTTGCTTGCATTTCGGCGCGGATATCTGCGGTTGGGCGTGCGCCTTTTGAGTGACGGACTTTGTCCAAACGTGCTAACGCATCATCGCCCGCACCTTTTGGAAGCTCTTTGTTGCGCTCACCCGGTTTGATAATTTCTTTCGCGCGGATTGCCGCTGCACGGCCGAACACAACCAAATCTAGGAGGCTGTTTGAACCGAGGCGGTTTGCGCCGTGGACGGATACACAACCAGCTTCGCCAATGGCCATCAAGCCCGGCACAACTGCGTTTGCGTCTTTGCCTTTCTTGGTCACAACTTCGCCGTGGATGTTTGTTTGAATGCCGCCCATGTTGTAATGCACGGTTGGGATTACGGGAATTGGGGCTTTGTTCACGTCCACGCCTGCAAATGTGCGGGCGGATTCTGAAATGCCTGGGAGGCGAGCTGCCAGAACGTCAGCGTCAAGATGGTCAAGATGCAAGAAGATATGATCGCCTTTTTCGCCAACGCCGCGGCCTTCACGGATTTCCATGGTCATGGAGCGGGAAACAACGTCGCGTGATGCGAGGTCTTTGGCTGATGGGGCATAGCGCTCCATGAAGCGTTCGCCGTTTGAGTTCACGAGATATCCACCTTCGCCGCGTGCGCCTTCAGTGATTAGGCAACCTGCGCCGTAAATTCCTGTTGGATGGAACTGCACGAACTCCATGTCTTGTAGTGGGATTCCTGCGCGCAAAGCCATTCCGCCACCGTCGCCTGTGCAAGTGTGAGCGGATGTTGCGGAGAAATATGCGCGGCCATAGCCACCAGTTGCAAGCACAACCATTTTGGCGTTGTAGCGATGCATTTTCCCGTCTTCCAAATTCCACGCCATCACGCCGCGGCACTCGCCGTCAACCATGATTAGATCTGTCGCGAAATATTCGATGAAGAATTTTGCGTTATGCTTTAGCGATTGTTGATAGAGCGTGTGCAAAATTGCGTGACCCGTTCTGTCAGCCGCAGCACATGTGCGTTGTGCGATGCCTTCGCCGTAGTTTGTTGTCATCCCACCAAATGGGCGTTGATAAATTTTGCCTTCTGCGGTGCGGGAGAATGGAACTCCGTAATGCTCGAGTTCAATAATAGCTTCTGGTGCATTTTTGCACATATATTCAATTGCGTCTTGGTCGCCGAGCCAATCTGAGCCCTTCACCGTGTCATACATATGGTAGCGCCAGTCATCCTCGCCCATGTTGCCAAGTGCCGCGGAAATTCCGCCTTGGGCTGCCACGGTGTGCGAGCGGGTTGGGAAAACCTTTGAGACACATGCCGTTGAAAGCCCCGCGGCCGCCATGCCGAGTGTTGCCCTAAGTCCAGCACCACCAGCGCCAACTACAACTACATCATATTCATGGTCTACTATTTCATATGTCATCTGGAATTCCCTGTTTATATATATAGGGACAACTATATGCGTGTTTTGTAAAATGTGAAGCACGAATTATTCAGGCTAGACTAATAGGGCTAGAATTTATATATATGTGCCTATGTTTCAAAATTTATCAGATAAGTTAGGTGGTGTTTTCGACAAGTTGCGTGGTAAGGGCGCGTTGTCGGAGGCGGATGTGGATGCGGCTATGCGTGAGGTTCGGGTGGCGTTGCTCGAGGCGGATGTGGCGTTGCCAGTTGCGAAGGAATTTATAGAGAAGGCGAAGGCCAAGATTGTTGGGGAGGATTTGACGAAGTCGGTTTCTCCAGCGCAGATGGTCATCAAATTGGTTCAGGATGAGCTGACGGAGATGTTGGGTTCTGAGCATCAGGGCTTGGATTTGGCGGCGGCGCCTCCTGTGGCGATTATGATGGTGGGTTTGCAGGGGTCGGGTAAGACGACCTCGTCTGGAAAGCTGGCTTTGCGTTTGAAGCAAAAGCAGAAGAAGAAATCTTTGCTGGCTTCGCTAGATATTTATCGTCCTGCGGCGCAAGAGCAGTTGCGGGTTTTGGGTGAGCAAATTGGTGTTGATACGCTGGAGATTGTGGCGGGTGAAAAGCCAGAGGCAATCACCAAGCGCGCGTTGAAGGAAGCGAAGTTGGGTGGCTATGACGTGCTGATTTTGGATACGGCTGGGCGCACGAATATTGACGCGGAGATGATGGCGGAAGCGCAGGCGATTGAGAAAATTGCTAAGCCGCGTGAGACATTGCTAGTGGCGGATTCGCTGACTGGGCAAGATGCGGTGAATATTGCTAAGGAGTTCAACGAGAAGCTCGGCCTGACGGGTGTGATTCTGACACGTTTGGACGGCGATGGGCGCGGTGGTGCTGCGCTTTCGATGAAAGCAGTGACTGGTTGTGCCATCAAGTTTGTTGGTGTGGGTGAGAAGCCTGACGAGTTTGAAGAGTTTCATCCTGAGCGGATTGCTGGGCGGATTTTGGACAAGGGTGACGTTGTTTCACTCGTGGAAAAAGCGCAGGAGCAGATTGACGAGGCGGATGCGAAGGAGATTGAGCGCAAGTTCAAGAAGGGGCAGTTTAATCTGGACGATCTGGCCAAGCAGATGGACATGATGGACAAGATGGGCGGCATGGGCAGCCTGATGGGAATGCTCCCAGGTTTGGGTAAGATGAAGGCTCAGTTGGGCGAAGCGATGGAAGATGAAGGCGCGAAGAAGAAGATGAAGAGAATGCGCGCTATTTTGTCCTCCATGACCAAGCATGAGCGCGAAAATCCGAAGTTTATTAAAGGCTCGCGCAAGCAACGCATTGCTAGTGGTTCTGGTGTTGAAGTGAGCGAAGTGAATCAGGTGCTGAAGCAGCATAAGACGATGGAAGGCATGATGAAAAAGATGGGCAAG
>JALZVI010000124.1 GCA_023301015.1 Rickettsiales bacterium
CAATGCCTCGGAACCAATAGGCATCGAAGCGGCTGGACACTCTGCTTTATTTAAAGGCAGTAACAAAATAGTTCGAAATGGTCCTCCTTATGGAGATGGAGAATGGCGCTTATATAATTTGGAAAATGATCCTGGGGAAACTAAAAACTTAGCGGCTTCTGCTCCTCAATTATTTGAAGAAATGATGGGTGACTATAAAGATTATGCTGTTAATTTTAAGGTGTTGGCGATGGCGCCTGATTATGATCAGATGAAAGAGTTGCAACGGAAGTTTCTAGCGCAGACTTGGGGGAAGTTGAAGCCTTGGTTGTTTGGGTTGGGGGTTTTGATTTTGTTTTTGGTGATTCGGCGGCGGCGGAATCGGTTGATTCATTAGGTTTGTTTCAAAAAACGAACTAATTATCTATTCTTAAATTTTGGTAACAAGGGTTTTACTATGTCCCAACTTATTTATATTCAACCACTATAGAGTAAGAGAGAGTAGATAACTTGTAAAAACTACTTGGAGACACAGTTTATATAATTCTTAATGTTAGCTGCATTAGAATCTCTTCGCTCACATATGTTATATATTTATTCATATTAATGATGTAAATTTATTTTAAATAATAAAAAAAAAGACTAATTTTGGTACTTTAAATACTTTCTATAACGAAAACATATAAAGTACCCTATGAAAAGTGTGAAAGAAGCTTCCATAAAATTAAATATCTCTGCACAACAAGTAAGAAATCTTTGTAGAAATGGAAAACTCAAGAGCAAAAAAGTTGGCAATATATGGGTTATAGATAAATATAGTTTAAATGACTTTTTTGATAATTCTTACTGTGGTGTAGCAGAGGATCAGCCAAAATATAATAAAGTAAGCAAAGATGAAGGTAAACCTATAGCCTTAAGTTTTTTTAGCGGGGCTATGGGAATGGATATTGGTTTAGAAAAAGCAGGATTCAAAACTATTTTTGCAAGTGAAATTAATAATGCTTGTCGAAAAACTATAACTAAAAATCATCCTAATATTGCTCTAGTTGGTGATATAAGAGAATATACTCCTACAGAAATAAAAAATATCGCAGGACTTAAAAAAGATCAAGATATTGACTTAATTGTCGGTGGTCCACCATGTCAAGCATTCAGTACTGCTGGTAAACGTAAAGGGTTTGAAGATGAAAGAGGAAATGTCTTTCTAACTTTTATAAATACAATAGTTTCATTAAGACCCAAGTATGCGGTAATTGAAAATGTAAGGGGATTGTTGTCCGCCCCTCTAAAGCATAGACCACATGAATTGAGAGGAGATGATTTTGAGAAATTATCGAATGATGAATTACCAGGAGGTGCTCTTAATTACATAATCAATCTATTAGAAGAAAGTGGTTATTCTGTTTCTTTTAATTTATATAATTCAGCTAACTTTGGAGTTCCACAAAAAAGAGAAAGAGTAATAATAATTTGTTCTAGAAATGGGAAAAAACCACCATATTTAGAACCTACTCATTCTGAAAATGGAGAACTTGGATTGCACAATTGGCATACATTTAAGAAAGCTGTTTCCAAGTTAAAAAATATCAAACATGATTTTATCAAGTTTCCAGAAAAGCGTTTAAAATACTATAAGTTATTAAGTGCAGGACAGAATTGGAGAAATCTGCCAATTGATACTCAAAAAGAAGCAATGGGTGCATCTTTTTATTCGGGAGGAGGAAAGACAGGTTTTTTGAGAAGACTTGCATGGGATAAGCCAAGTCCAACACTATTGACACATCCAGCAATGCCAGCAACAGACCTTTGTCATCCTATAGAAGATAGACCATTAAGTATACAAGAGTATAAAGTAATTCAACAATTTCCTAATTCTTGGAAAATTGAAGGAAGTTTATTAGAGCAATACAAACAGATAGGAAATGCTGTTCCTGTTGGACTAGGAAATGCTGTCGGACAGTTAATTATAAAATTGATTAATAACGAAAATGTTAAGTCTTTTCAAGGATTTAAGCATTCGCGATATAAAAACACAAATGATATTACTTGGAAAATAAATTTTGAAAATGAAAGAGAAAAAACTAAAGTTCAGAAATTTGCTTTCTAGTTTTTTCACCAACTTTTTTAAATATTTTTAATAATTCTTTATAGGTATTATTATCTCCAATTTTATTCCAATAATCCGGCCCTATCAACACTACATCATCATTAAGCATATCAAATATTTTGAAAGGAATTTTCCAATTATAGTCAGATCTTTTTGATCCTCCTGGATTATAAAAAAGCCCAAAGTAGGTTTGGAAACTAGGATTATGAGCTATTAAAAGTAACATATCTTTTTTTGCAATCTCTGTTTGATCAAGATTTGGTTTGACCGTCTTAATTGAAATAAATATTTCTTGATCATCTTTCTTTAGCCATAAATCTGAAATGACTCTTCGGACTTCACTATCCCCTTTAGAATATGCTGCTAATCGTTTAACTTCCTTATTCCAATTAGGTGATTTTTCTCCACTTCGAAGATTACTGCATATTCTCTCAATTTCATCAATTGCTCCTTTAAAAACATTTACATAGGTTTCCTTCTGTCTTTTAGTTTCAAATCCAAAATCTACAGCAATAATTTGAGATATTTCTTCTATTGGCCCTTGCCCAAATGAAGTGGAAAAAGAACGTTCAAAAGATGAAGCTTTTACAAGTTCCTTTGTCAATAAACTTTCATGAAATGGTCTATGCGAAATATTTTTCTTTGTTCTTTCTAGCGCTCTAGTTACACAACTTTCGAGAATTTTCTCTATTTTAAATATTGTATCTTTTTTCATAAAATTTGAAGTATTTTAATGCATTATACTGCTAGTTAGAAAAAAGCATCTAAACATGCTAATTTTATTCAATAAAGAAAACTATGTCTTAAATTAGTAACCAACTCCACTCAAAAAAATAATTGAGTATAACTTTCTCACACTAAGCATATACCACTCTTTTACAGCATAAAATGCTGCCTAAAATTGTATATGCGGAGAATAAACAATATATTTACCGCAAAAAAAGCGGCGAATGAACCATTTCATATATCAAAAACACGATTGGCCGAAGTTTCGATGGGATAATGAACACTTGATAACTTTGCTTGGAGCCGTTAGAAATCTACAGGGAAAGTTGATTGGATCTATGGACACTTTAGGATTTGAACTCAAAAAGGAAGCAAATTTAGAGACCTTGACCTTAGATATTATAAAGACAACAGAAATAGAAGGAGAGATATTGAATCCGGAGCAAGTTAGATCCTCCTTAGCTAGGCGTTTTGGAATGGATATCCATGGATTAATACCGTCTGATAGACAGGTAGATGGAGTTGTAGATATGCTATTAAATGCGATCCAAAATGCGAATAAACCTTTAACAACAGAAAGATTATTTGATTGGCACTTTTCCTTATTCCCAACTGGAAGGAGTGGCATGCATAAGATTACCGTTGGTGGCTATAGAACGGATATAACTGGACCTATGAAAGTTGTATCAGGAGCATTGGGAAAGGAGAAGGTGCATTTTCAAGCACCATCGGCAGATG
>JALZVI010000125.1 GCA_023301015.1 Rickettsiales bacterium
GCCTCGCGTGTTGTGCAGATGAATGCTGGTGAGCTTTTCAATGCGGCATATCTGGTGAAAGACGGCAAGGCGAAGCTGGTTAGTACCAAAAAGAATTTGCCAAATTATGGCGTGTTTGACGAGCGTCGCTATTTTGCGTCAGGCGATAAGTTGAAAGTTTTTGATCTTGGCGGGGTGAAATATGCCGTGCTGATTTGCGAGGATGGCTGGACATTTGCGCGGGCTTTGGAAGCACGTGAGAAGGGTGCGGAGTTTTTGCTTTCCATCAACGCATCTCCATATGAAGCCGCGAAGTTCAAGAAGCGTATTGAGACATTCCGCGAGCGTCCGCGTGAAACTGGCTTGCCGCTTTTATATACGCATAATGTTGGCGGGCAGGATAATATTGTCTTTGACGGAGCGTCGTTCTTGCTCGACGAAGACGGAGCTTTGGTGGCGAGTTTGCCTGAGTTTGAAGAAGTTGTAGCCGTGCCAGAATATGTGGTGCCAGCGCTTTCAAAAACCGAGTCGCGCTATAAGGCAATGGTTTTGGGCTTGCGCGATTATGTGCGTAAAACAGGTTTTGAGAAGGTGCTTTTGGGGCTTTCTGGCGGCATAGATTCTGCTCTTGTGGCGGTGATTGCGGCGGATGCTTTGGGCGCAGAAAATGTGCGCTGCGTGATGTTGCCATCTGAGTTTACGAGCGAAGAAAGCGTGAAGGATGCGTTGGACTTGGTAACAGATTTGGGCGTTGGCTATGAGTCGATTGAAATTACGTCTGCGGTTGAAGCTTTGCAGGGAATGCTGGTGGAAAATTTCAAGGGTACTGAATCTGGTTTGGCGGAAGAAAACATGCAAAGCCGCGTTCGTGGTGCGACCCTGATGGCGATTTCTAACAAGCATGGTGAGCTGTTGCTGAGCACGGGAAATAAGAGTGAGCTTGCGGTTGGCTATGCTACTTTATATGGCGATATGAGCGGCGCGTTTAATCCGATCAAAGATTTGTATAAGACGGAAGTGTATGACGTGGCGCGCTGGTGCGAAAAAATTCCGCAGAATATTATTGATAAAGAGCCAACGGCTGAGCTGCGCCATGACCAGAAAGATTCCGATTCGCTGCCGACATATGACGTGCTCGACGCGATTTTGATGGAGCTGGTTGAGGACAAGGATTCGATAGAGGATATTGTCGCCCAAGGCTTTGAGCGCGATGTGGTTGAGAAGGTGACAAAGCTTCTATACCGCGCCGAATATAAGCGCCAACAAGCCCCTCCAGGGCCAAAACTTTCCGCCACCAGCTTCGGCAAAGATTGGCGCTACCCGCTGGCGAACAAGTTTGGGCAATAGCTAATTGTCATTAGACAGCAGCTAGTGTATAACAACTTCAGCTAACGATTCAGGACTCGCAACTTATGACAAAATTACGCTTCGCACCATCTCCAACTGGCTATTTGCATGTGGGCAATGTCCGCACTGCTTTGGTAAATTTGCTCTATGCTCGCAAGATTGGCGGCGAGTTTATTTTGCGTGTGGATGATACGGATAAAGAGCGCAGCGAGGAAAAATTTGTTGATGCGCTGAAAGAAGATTTGGCGTGGCTTGGACTTGATTGCGACTCAACTTTCCGTCAGTCAGAGCGCTTTGATGAATATGAAAAGGCGAAGCAGAAGTTGCTTGATGCTGGACGTTTATATGCTTGTTATGAAACTCAGGAAGAGCTTGAAACAAAGCGTAAGTTTCAGCTGAAACGTGGTGTGCCGCCATTATATGATCGCGGTGCGTTGCAGTTGACGGCTGATGATGTCGCGAAGTTTGAAGGCGAGGGCAGAACTCCGCATTATCGCTTTAAGCTGGAGCATGAGGATATTAAGTGGAACGACATGGTGCGTGGTGAAACAAAATTCCACGGCGCGAATTTGTCTGACCCAATTTTATATCGCGAAGATGGTTCGCTGACATATATGCTTTGTTCAGTTGTTGATGATGGCGATTTTGGCATTACGCATGTTGTGCGTGGTGAAGATCATGTTTCTAATACTGCAATTCAAATTCAGATCGCGCAGGCGCTGGGCTATGCTGTTCCTGAATGTGCGCATATTGCGTTGTTGAAGGGGAAAGAGGGTAAGCTATCTAAGCGTACTGGAAGTGCGAGCATTCGTGATTTGCGCGCAGAAGGAATTGAGCCGAAAGCTGTGTTGAGTTTGCTCGCGAAAATGGGAACGTCTGACCCGATTGAGCTGCATGAATTTGACGAGCTAGTTGCAGAATTTGAGTTCAAAAAATTCGGCCGTGCTACAGCAATTTTTGACGATGCAGATTTGGCAAGGCTAACTCAGCGCGCTGTATGTTTTGCGGAGTATGACGAGGTGAAAGACCGCGTGAGTGTGACGAAGGAATTCTGGGAATCTGTGCGTGCGAATTTGAGCAAGGTTGAGGAAGTGAATGAGTGGGACGAGATTTGTTCTGATAATTTGCAGCCAATTATTGCCGCAGAGAATAAAGAGTTTTTAGCGCAAGCTGCGAGCTTGTTACCTGATGATTTGGATTTTCAAGCATGGATGGGCGCTGTTAAGGAAGCGACTGGCCGCAAGGGCAAAGAGCTATTTATGCCAATCCGCTTAGCGCTTACTGCACGCGAGCATGGCCCTGAGCTGAAGGTTGTTCTGCCGCTAATCGGTCGCGATAAGATTCTCCATAGGCTTTCGGCTTAGGAAAGGAAACTAGCTCCTCTGGGGTGCCATGGTTCGCATCTGGTATGAGATTATTAGTGAATAGAGGCTGTTGAGAGAAGTTGTCCCTAATGTTTTTCATACCTTGGCCTATCATCGAGCCAAGGACTTTAACGGCAGCATCGTGACCTAGCCCCATGGTATCGTTCTTGGTGCAACTCATTGACAGCTCAAGCCCCTCACGCAAAC
>JALZVI010000126.1 GCA_023301015.1 Rickettsiales bacterium
CAATTTTCAATTATCAAACTATTTTTTAGAAAAAACCTCCCAAGCTTCCTCCGCAAGCGTCTCCGTCAAATTTTCCAAAAAATAACTCCCCGCAGCAGGGTCAACAACTCTATCCATATAACTTTCCAATTCCATTAAATTCTGAATATTCAATCCCAAACGATTTTGGTTTTGAGTACCTTTTTTATTTTTAAAACTATCCGAAGGATAAATATACAATCGTTGAGTTCCTCCTATGACGGCAGACATCGCTTGAGAAGTTGCTTTGATTTTATTGTAATTTTCATCCTTAGTTTGAGTAGAAGAAGTCAGATGAGTTTCAATAACTGTCGTTGGATTTAGAGAAGACTTCCAAGCTTTGACAACTTGTGTCCATAATAATTTTAATGCTCGTACTTTTGCGATATTTAAATAATAAGAATCATTTAATTCTATCGAAAATTGCAAAGTAGAAATCAAATCTTTAAGATCTAGGTTTTTATCATTCCACTTTTCCAAGTAATTATTAGCAAGTGAAATCGCTTGAGCTAATTCCTCAACAGTAGTTTTTTTCCTTTTTGAAAAATTACGGGAGTTTATTGTTATAAGATTTGCCAAAGGTAATTCCTGCACAAGTTCCTGAACAGATTTAAAATCACTCGGAGGAATAGTAGTCCCATCTTTAAACTGAAAGGAACAAGCTACCTTTTTCAGGTTTTGTTTTTTATTTTTTAAAATAGAGATAAAATCACTTGTGATTTTTTTCCAAGATTTAGAAGGTAAAATAAAATGAGTAGAAATCCATTCGTGTTGAATGTCTTGCAAAAGAATTACTAAATCTTTTTGAGTAGGATTCTTTTTGAATTCAAAACAAATAGCACTCGCACCATTTTCCAATAATGCCATCGCTTCACGATTAGCTGTTTTAAAATTAGAAACAACAATTCGAACTCCTTTTTCCCAACTATTCGTTTTTCTTTTTCCAGTTAGCGGAGCAAATTTTTCTTTCCTATCATCAGCATGCGCAAATGGAGAAATCTCAATTTCATCATTTAAGCTGCCCATCAAACCTTCCATTGGTTTTCCTTTCAAATCTTTCTCAACTTTGGCTAACCATTCTTTCTTAGATGATTTTTTAAATTCTTTAAAAAGTGATTTCATAATTAGGATAGATAAAATGTGAACATTTAGAATAGGGAACAGAGAGTAGAGATCAGAGATTTAAAATTGAGAAGATTCTCTATTCTCTCAATGAAATGGTCTCTTTTCTCTGTTCTAAATAAAAACGACTTAACGTAATTTCGCCCAAATATAACCCTTCCCATTTAACCTTCAAAACCTCGACTTCATTTGTTGTAAATAAAAATAGGAATTGTTTTTTTTCTAGAAAATGTTGGTGAATCATAATGTTTTCGATAATTTGACAAAAATTTAAAAACAAAACAAAACGAATGCAATTATCAACTTTAGATTGGACCATAGTAGGTGTCTATTTTTTTATCGTACTTGCCGTCGGGCTTTATTTTTCTAAAAAAGCCAGTTCTAGTTTAAATGAATTCTTTCTTTCAGGTCGTAATATGCCTTGGTGGTTATTAGGTGTATCCATGGTTGCCACAACATTTTCATCTGATACGCCCAACTTAGTTGCAGGACTAGTCAGGGAAAATGGAGTCTCTGGAAATTGGGGTTGGTGGGCTTTCTTATTGACTGGAATGCTGACTGTATTTGTCTATGCGAAATTATGGCGAAGGTCAGAAGTATTGACCGACATTGAATTTTATGAATTAAGATATAGTGGAAGTACCGCCGCATTTTTAAGAGGATTTCGAGCATTGTATTTAGGACTCATATTTAATGTATTGGTCATGGGGACAGTTTCATTAGCAGCCATCAAGTTTGGAGAAATTGTACTTGGACTCGAAGGATGGAAAACGCTATTGATAGCAGGAACGGTTACAGTTGCTTACAGTACATTAGGAGGATTGAGAGCGGTAATTATTACAGATTTTGTACAATTCATTTTGGCGATGATAGGTTCAATTTGGGCATGTATTTATATAGTCAACTTACCTGAGGTCGGAGGATTAAGCGAATTACTGACTCATGAAAATGTTGCTCCTAAATTATCATTGCTACCTGATATGTCAGACCCAGCGGTTTGGGTTCCTGTCTTGATGGTTCCATTGGCGGTGCAATGGTGGGCATCTTATTATCCAGGTGCGGAACCTGGCGGTGGAGGTTATATTGCTCAAAGAATGTTCTCTGCCAAAGATGAAAAAAATGCAGTTGCAGCTACTTTACTTTTTAATGTAGCACATTATGCATTGCGACCATTTCCTTGGATTTTGATTGCATTGGCATCGTTAGTTGTCTTTCCTACCTTAGGTGATATTTCTTCAGTTTTTCCAATGTTGTCGGAAGATAAAGTTGGTCATGATATTTCCTACCCAGCAATGTTGACCAAATTACCATCAGGATTATTAGGTTTAGTTGCGGCATCTTTGATAGCTGCATTTATGTCAACGATGAGTACTCAAATGAATTTGGGCGCATCATATTTGGTCAATGATTTTTATAAAAGATTTATAAAACCTGAGGCAACTCAGAAAGAATTGATAACTGCTGCCAAAGGATTTACTTTTGTAAGTGCATTGTTAGGAATGGGATTAGGA
>JALZVI010000127.1 GCA_023301015.1 Rickettsiales bacterium
TAGCTCTCAAAATTTTCATCGGCAATTGTGATTGTCTGAATTTGCGCTTTGCCATTTTGTTTTAGGCAAGAGCCAATTTTCGCAAAATATGTGTCCCAATATTTCTCGCCCACTGCTTCAAACATCTCTATCGACACAATATTATCAAACTTCTTCTCTTCCTTGCGATAGTCCTGAAGAGCAATATTCGCATTCCCGCTATATTGGTGAAGCCGCTCTTTTGCGTATTTATGCTGTTCCTGCGAGAGAGTTAGGCCTTTCACGCGGTGGTCATATTTACCTATTGCACGTTCAGCCAAACCACCCCAGCCACAGCCTATTTCCAGCAAATCGCCAGAGCCACCAAGCCTTTCAAGCATTCTGTCATATTTATTATACTGAGCTTTGACTAAATCTTTCTCGCCTTCAAAAATAGCGGAAGAATATGTCATCGTTTCATCCAGCCACAGCGAATAAAAATCATTTCCAAGGTCATAATGCGCAGAGATGTTTTTCTTACTGCCTTTCTCTGAGTTCCGATTGAAAAGATATTTCAAACGGCTCGCCAGTCGAAAAAAACCCGAGCCATAAACAACACCTTCCATGGCTTCAACATTCACCAAGCCAAATCTCATCACAGCTTCAATATCAGAACTGTCCCACTTCCCATCTCTGTAAGTTTCTGCAATACCGATATCACCGCGCAACAGAAATGCCGTTAAAGCATCCCAATCATGAAGCATTACATCCGCTTTTGGGCCCGCATTCTTGCCCTCATGAGCATATGATTTTCCGTCCGGTGTTGTTAGAACAAACGAGCCATATTGCGCCTTCTCAATCGCACTCAAAAAGAACTTAGTAGATATATTTTTTCCGATCATGATTTTATTATAAAGACTTTCTCTTACATTGCTGTGTAACTTAAATTACATTTTTGTAATCTTACTTGAACGACTCTCTTTTTGCTTTGGTTTGGTGATATATTTTATGCCTTTGCTCACCAATTTTAGCGCCTGATAATGGATTAAAACAATGACCTTCAATGTCACCATCGGGTATTTGAAAAAATGCTTTAGTAGGTTTGGCCTTGTCAGCTCACTCATTCCACCTATTAGGTTTGTGAGCAGAACTTTTTCGCCTTGCTCATTGTAATAATCAATCCAAATCCCCAGCCTGGCAGCGCTATAATCAAACCTAAATTGATAGCTCCCCTCACGCTCCAAAAATGGGGATACATGAAACAGTTTTTCACCCGCAAAAGTATCATCGGCAGAGATGACTGAACCATCGTTATGCGCACAGAGATATGAATGCGTTTCTCCGAAAGTATTGTTCACCTCGCTCAGCACAGCCCTCAACTCTCCACCCTTATCAAGGCACAGCCAGAAGCTCACAGGGTTAAATGCATAGCCCAAAACCCTTGGCATACTGACGAGCACAACTTCGTCAATGCCAGAGACTTCCTGCTTTTTGAGAATATCATAAATCCAATCCTTCAGGTCAGACCCATCACGCAGGCCGTGGTCTTTGCTTTTGAATGATATAAGCGGCCAGAGCAATTTCAGCTCGTCAATTTTTGACAGCGGGAAAGCTAGGTAATACACGCTGTAAACAAATTTATTCACTTTGGGCGCTAGCCTTTTATGCATCGTTTTCGCAGTGAATATTTTTGCCCCAGAGCTTGAACTTACCACGGCAAATCAGCTCCCAATTTTTTTGCCACTGCAACGCCACTCATCATTCCATCTTCATGAAAGCCATAGCGTTGGTAAGCTCCACAGAACCATGTATTTTGCACGCCCTGAATTTCGCCAATGCGCTTTTGCGACGCTATCGCCTCATTTGTAAATACGGGGTGATAAAACTCATGCTTATTAAAAACCAACTCGTCATTCGGCGGAGTTTGCGGATTGAGCGTTAAAATCAATGGGCGCTTATTATCAATCCCTTGTAGAAGGTTCATCCAATAACTCACTGCAATATCTGGGTTATTATTTTCACGCTCTTCACTCAAATACACCCAGCTTGCCCAAGCCTTCTTGTTCTTAGGCATCAATGATATGTCACGGTGCAAATAGGCCGTGTTCTTTTGATATTTAAAGACTCCTAAAATATCCTTCTCATCTTCGCTAGCATCGCTCAGCAATTGCAACGATTCATCACCATGCGAACCCATCACAACATGATCATAAATTGCTGAATTACCCTGCTCATCCACAACTTCAACTTTGCCATTTTGACGAGTGACTTTTGCAGCGCCGCAGTTCAACCTGACTTTATCTTTGAAGCTTGCAGTGAGCTTTGAGACATAGTTTTTGCTACCTCCTGCAACCGTATACCATTGCGGCTGTCCTGCCGTGGCCAGCAACCCATGGTTTTCAAAAAAGCGAACATATGTGTAGGCAGGAAATTGCAGCATTTGCTCAACTGGACAACTCCATATCGCTCCGCCCATAGGCAATAAGAAATAATCTTTGAACTATTGCCCCAGACCTAACTCATCAACAAACTCTCCTAATGTTACCTTACTGTCTTCTTGCTCAAGAATAACTTTTGAGGCCTTAAAAAACTTGGTTACATCTTTCAACATTCCGATATATTTTGGTCGAAACAAATTCTTTTTCTGAGCAAACAGTCCTAACAGACTTTGTGTATTATATTCCAACCAACCGTTGTTGATGCTCGCTGAGAACGACATATCACTTTTCTCAACATCAACTCCCAAATGCTCAAACATGCCTGTGAGCAGAGGATAGTTGCGGTAATTGAAAACGATAAAACCAGTATCAACAGAAATTTCCTTCCCGTCATAATCCACAGTCAGCGTACGCGAGTGGCCGCCGATGTAATCATTCTTCTCATAGACAGTAATGTCATTATCTTTGTTCAGCAGGTATGATGCAATATTGCTCGATATCCCAGTCCCTATTATCGCTATTTTCATACTCATAACTTAGCACTTAATAGTAACCACAATATTTCCGCAAGGTTACATTTTTGTAATTAGGATAACTGTTGCGATTTCATTAAAACTACTTATCTCTCACCATAAATCACAGCTATCATCCTCAACGGGACGCAGCCTAGGGGGTTAAATCTACCCAGCTTGGCTGATCAAAAACTTCCAATGTGCTGGAACCTGCAAAAAACTCTCCTAAACATCGCTTAAATTACTGCGCAAATCAACCGCAAACCCAAATT
>JALZVI010000128.1 GCA_023301015.1 Rickettsiales bacterium
GTTGCTCTTCCGATCTGTAGAAATAGACTCTCGCAAGCTTGCACGTGGCTTTGCGATTGATGAATCTGAACTTATTGGCAAAAGCCCTGCTCGCACAATTTTCGCCAACAACCCAATCCCATTACGTCATGTGAAAGAGGAAGACTTGGTGGAAGAAAGAGATACAGTAACGCTCTACTTTAAGAATGGTTTGATTCAAATGCAAGATGTTGGCGTGGCAATGGAAGATGGTGCAAAGGGTGACTTTGTAAGAGTAAAAAATGCGAATAGCGATGTAGTTGTCAGCGGCAGAGTGATTGGAAGAAACTTGGTGGAAGTCGCTTCAAGAGGAACAATTTTGGCTAGTAATTAGAAGACAAGGAAAGAGGTAATTATTATGAAAAAGACAGCACAATATATATCTATAATTGCACTAGCAGCAAGTTTAAGCGCATGCTCTGGCACAATTGAGAAGCTAGAAAGCGTGGGTAAAATGCCACCTGTTCGTGAAATCACCAATCCAATTGAGCAACCAAGCTATCAACCAGTTTCATGGCCAAGCCCAATTGAATCTAGCCCATATGTAAAAAACTCAGGCTCGCTTTGGTCAAACGGATCGCGCTCATTCTTCAAAGACCAGCGCGCCAGCCGCGTGGGTGATATTTTCACCATTATAGTGGAAATTGATGACGAAGCAGATCTAACTAACAACACGTCAAGCAGCCGTACAAATACCGAGAATTTATCGGCACCAAATGTGTTTGGCTTGGAAGAAAGCATATTAAAACTCCTCCCGGGCAACCCCTCTCTCTCCAGCCTGCTTAACATAAACGGTAATAATTCCGTGGAAGGTGATGGCGCAATTGACCGCGAGGAAGAGATTAATTTGAAAATTGCGGCGATGGTTACGCAAGTATTGCCAAATGGGAATCTGGTAGTGCAAGGAACACAAGATTTGCGTGTGAACTTTGAAGTTCGCCAAGTCTTTGTGAGCGGCGTAATTCGCCCTCAAGATATTAGCTCAGAAAATACGATTATGAGCGAACAGATTGCGGAAGCAAGGGTGTCATACGGCGGCGAAGGTACGCTGTCAGACGTTCAGCAGCCGCGGTACGGAACACAGGTTATTGATATCCTCTCTCCGTTTTAAGAATTCTTGGCAGGGTGGGGTTTTAGCTTCCCCCAGCGAATCCGAACACTCGTGATTTGATTCCTCACCTTGCCAAGTACCTTAAAGTTAACCACCCCAAATTCAAACTTATCGCCCACCTCAGGGATTTGTTGAGCCAAAGCAATCACCAAGCCAGCCACAGTATGCGCGTCATCTTTAATAGGCAGCTTCTTATCTAGCTCACGGTTTAAATCACGAATTGGCAAGTTTCCACGCACCACAAAACTACCATCCTTCAGACGCTTAATTCCTGTCACCACCTTGTCATGCTCATCATCAATTTGGCCAACAATTTCTTCCAGAATATCTTCCAGCGTAATCAGCCCCATCAGCGCGCCATATTCATCAACCACAATTGCCATATGCGCCCGCTTCTCACGGAAATTATACAGCTGGTCACGTAAATTTGTACTGTTGGGAATAAATTGAGGCTCATGCAACAGCGCAATAATATCCTCACGAGTCGGGTTGTCTCTATCCAATTTCAACACATCTTTTGTATTCAAAACACCAATAATATTCTCTTCCTCATCTTGCCAAACTGGCAAACGAGTGTGGCTAGAATGAATTGCTATTTGCACAATCTCCTCCACTTCTTGATGGATACTAAGCGTCGACATATCCTTGCGGTGTGCCATAGTTTCTTCCACCACAATATGGCTCAAATCCAAAATGCTTCCGAGCATGTCACGATCGTCCTTCACCACCGCACCTTCCTTATGATGCATATCAATCGCGCCGCGCAGCACATCAACCCCCGGCATAATATCCACATTACCAGCCAACCCCAAGGCGTTGAGCAAGAAATTTGCAATTTTTTGCACCAATTTTGTGATCGGAAGAAGCAGGAAGATTATCACCCGAAAAATCGGAGCAACCATCATCGCAACCTTATCGGCATTCTTAATCGCATAAGTTTTGGGAATCACTTCACCAAAGATCAGCACGAGTAATGTCATGATAACAGTACCAATCACCAGCCCTATTCCTTGACTTGGAAAAAGATTCGCCACCACCAAACCTGCGAGCATTGAGGATGTGATGTTCACCACATTATTCCCCAGCAGAATTGTTCCAATCAGCAAGTCTTTATCTTCACGGATTTTTACCGTCAGCTTCGCCTTTTTATTCCCTTCACTAGCCAGCTTGTGCAAGCGCGCGGGGCTAAGAGATGTCAGCCCAGTTTCCGATCCTGAGAAAAAACCAGACAGCAAAATTAGGACAAAAATCGTGATGATTAAAAAGATTGTTTCAGCGTCCATTATTCATAGCTCCCAAGAAATTTTCGCAAATCAGCCTCGTTCACTTCTTCGTCAACATACGAGCATCCAATTGCAGTTGCGAGGATGAAAACCAACTTCCCATCCTTCACTTTTTTATCAGAACGCATATGCGAAACCAGAGCTTCAACATCCCAATTATCCACATATTTTTTCGGATCAATCGGCAACCCAACTTTTGCAAAATGCGCAACAACTTTGTCCACATCAACTTGCTTACAAAGCCCCAGATGCACAGAGAACTTGAATGCCATAATACAGCCAAGCGCCACCGCTTCTCCGTGATACAACTTGCTAGAAAATCCAGTTTCAGCCTCCAGCGCATGGCCAAAAGTGTGCCCCAAATTCAGCAGTGCGCGCATTCCTGCCTCACGCTCATCGGCGGATACAATCCCTGCCTTAGACTCGCACGAAAACAAGATTGCTTGCTGCAAATTTGCTTCAACATCAAGCGGGTTTTCGTCCAACCAGTCAAAAAATTCAGGCGCGTTGATAAGTCCATATTTTACCACTTCCGCATAGCCTGAAAGGAATTGGCGCGGGGGCAAAGTTTGCAAAATCTCAGTGTCGGCAATTACCAAAATTGGTTGATAGAACGCGCCAATCAGGTTTTTGCCCTGTGCCGCGTTGATC
>JALZVI010000129.1 GCA_023301015.1 Rickettsiales bacterium
CGTGTGCTCTTCCGATCTCCCTAGCTTCGTCAAT
The DNA here is from genome assembly GCA_023301015.1 of Rickettsiales bacterium. The sequence continues at coordinate 35 of JALZVI010000129.1, forward strand.
CCGGCCCTCGCCAATCTCAAGCTCTGCCAGCATATTATGAGCATAGGCAGCATCAGACGCATCCGCATTCGCAATTACCAAACTCAACGTCTTTCTCGCAGCTTCAACTTCGCCAGCTACCTTTTGCGCCTGCGCTATCTTGCCTAAAGTTGTGACGACCACATCATCACAAACACCATTTTCAACCTGCTTTGCCATAAGTCCAAAAGCGACTTCAAAATTACCCTCAGACAACTCAAGATCTGCGAGTATAGCATGACCATGCACATCAGCCTCACCATAAGAGACAGCCAAGCCCAATGACTTCCTCGCGGCATCAACCCGACCATCCATCCTTTGCTCTTTTCCAATTTTTCCAAGAGCAATGCAACATCCCTTAATATTCTGCCCCGCTCCAAGCATCGCCTCCAACTGCCCCATCACAGCATCTTCACCATGACTCAAAGAGCCAATAAATGCGCCAAAACCAAAGAAATAATCATCATCCGGAAATTTCCTTGCAGCTAAATTATTCAACTCCTCAGCCGCTGCAAAACGCCTAGACTTAATAAACCTATTAATATTAGATGTAGCAATCTTCTTCACCTCATCGCTTGGCTTCAACTTAAAAATTTCCTCAAAATTCTTTCCAATAGCGCCTAAGTCATTCGCCTTCGCAGCTAAATCTATCGCAAAAGAATAGGGGCGCGCATCATCTGGAAATTTCTGCTTCACAATTTCCAATAACTTCTTAGCTCCACCAACTTCATCCTCATCAATCAAAATTGACGCCATCTTCATGTAAACACCTGGATGGCCTTCATGCTCTTCGATAAAACTTACTCCCATACCATAAGCCTCACGAGAATTACCCCGCTTCACCAACTCTGTCATTCCAGAAACCACAAACTTAACTTTCTCTTCAATCTCATCCATAAAGAGATTTTAACACCTCTTGCTGACCGAGTAAAGACCTGATTAACGCAATTTAACCACTGCGCAATTTACCAAAGACTTTCAATTGCCACGGCTCATGTCAGCAAATGTTGGCAAAATCGCGCAAATGTCGGAAAATGGATGTCTTATGTATGCTTTTGTACAAATTTTCGGATCACAGGCACCACGAATTTGCGGAATTTGCTGCCATTAAACACGCCATAATGCCCAACTTCTGGCTGCAAATGATAATGCTTTTTCTCATCTGCCAAATTGCTACACAGCCCCAAAGCCGCCTTTGACTGCCCCACTCCCGCGATGTCATCACGCTCGCCCTCAAGCGCTAGCAGCGAGGTTTTGCGGACATTTTCAAGCTTCACAGCACGCCCGCGCGACTCAAATTTCCCCTGCGGTAAATCAAAATCTTGGAACACTTTTTTGATGGTCTGCAGATAAAACTCCGCCGTCAAATCCATCACTGACAAATATTCATCATAAAACTTCTCATGCTTCTCAGCAGAATCACCATCCCCTTCTACAAGATGCTCAAAGTACTCTTTGTGTTTGTCAGCGTGGCTTTCAGGCTTCATGGCGATAAAACCCGCAAGCTGCAAAAACCCAGGATAAACTCTGCGCCCCGCCCCAGGATGATTCATTGGCACGCGGTTGATGAGGTTTTGCTCAAACCATTCAATCGGCTTTTTGTCAGCAAATTCATTAATCATAGTCGGGTTAATCCGCCCATCAATTGGCCCACCAACAAGAATCATACTCTTAGGCGAATGCTTATTTCCCTCCGCCTCCATGATCGCCACAGCCGCCGCTACAGGCACTGTTGGCTGGCAAACTGCGAACATATGGCAATCGCCCTTCAAGAATTCCGAAAACTCGATTGTGTAATCAATAAAATCATCCAGATCAAAATCGCCATCAGTCAACGGCACTTGGCTAGCGTTTTTCCAATCAGTGACATACACATCAAAAAATGGCAGCGTGTCTTTCACAGTGCCACGCAGCAAAGTGGCATAATGCCCTGACATTGGCGCGATAATTAGCAATTTTTCTTGTTTATGCGCACCCGCTTTCTTAAAATGGCGCAGCTCACAGAAAGTCTTATCTAGCACAACTTCTTCCGTGATTTTCGTCGCTTTGCCATCTATTTCAACCGACTCAATAGCAAAATCTTGCTTTGGGTATTTGCGTGTTAAACGTTCAAAAAGCTCCAAACTGGCCGACGCTGTGCGTGCCTGCTTTGTACCACTCAGCATATTGAGAGGGCTGTCATAAAACAGCTGCATTCCCTTGGCAACAGCGCGATAAGGCGCAAGAGCCGTGTGGTTCATTTCAAATAAATTATATAGTTGGTTTGGCATTCGTTGAGTGTATCACAAAAAATGATGCACCGCAACAAAGCAGCTTAGCTATCGTACTTGCTAGCTTTACGAATTCTGCGCACTGACTCTTGGCCAATACGAACTTTTTTCTCAGAAGGAGTCTCATGATGACGACGCAGCTTAAGCTCGCGGAAAATACCTTCGCGTTGCATTTTCTTTTTCAACACGCGGGCAGCTTGCTCAACATTATTATCTTTAACTGTTACTTCAATCACCATCTGCTTTTATTCCTTTGAATTATTCGTGGAACAGGATTATAATGCCGAGCATGGCCAATAGTCAAGAGGAAATCTTAAAGTTCTGTGCAAAAAACGTCGCTTTTGATGGTTGGACGGAGAAATTGCTGAGAAATGCCTCAGAATACGCTGGTTTGGACAAAAACCATTGGAAAATTATGTTCCCAAATGGCGTGCTTGATGCTGTTGATGCTTATGTTGAGCAAGCAAATTTGAAAATGAGCGACGGACTTGAGCTGGACGACTTGCGAGTGCCAGAAAAAATCCGTGCGCTCATCAAAAACCGACTCGATCAATTTGAAGATGAAAAACCGGCAATTCGCGCCACCGCCGCGGTCTACACCCTACACCCCACACGCGGCCTTGCCGCTAGCTACCGCACGGTTGACGCAATTTGGCGAGCAGCGGGCGACACCGCGACGGATTGGAACTTCTATAGCAAACGCACCCTTCTCGCGGGCGTATATTGGTCAACGCTCAATTGCTGGCTGAATGACGAATCGGACGCTCACACTGAAACTTGGGCGCATTTGGACGCACGCCTTGGCGATGTTGCTAAGTTCGGGAAGTTTACGGGGAAAATAAAATCTGTATTTAAATTTAGC
>JALZVI010000130.1 GCA_023301015.1 Rickettsiales bacterium
TTTTACTATTCTATTCTCCTTTTCTTAATAGCCAATTTACTATTTCAGGATATGTAAAAGCAAAGGAAAGTAAGGAACATCTTATTAATGCAGTAATTTTTAATCCTTTAACACATCAAAGTGTGTTAACTAATGAATATGGATTTTATAGTATTGTAATAAATGATTCCATTTTTCAAATAACAGCATCCTATGTTGGTTTTCAACCACTCACAAAAGAAATAAATTTAACTAAAGACACAACAATTAATTTTTTTCTTTCTTCTATTTCCTTGAATGAAATTGAAGTAATTGCAGAAAATAATTCCATCCAAAATTATCAATTAGGAAGGAATACGATACCAATAGAAAAACTTGAAAAAGTACCTTCTTTACTTGGAGAACCTGATATATTAAGAAGTTTAAGTATACTTTCAGGAGTAAGTTTAGGTAACGAAGGAAATTCAAATATTTTTGTTAGAGGTGGAACTCCTGATCAAAATTTAATTTTACTTGATGATATTCCTATCTATAATGCTACTCATCTATTTAGTTTTTTCTCTGTTTTTAATTCTGATGCATTAAATAAAGTTGATTTAATAAAGGGTGGATTTCCTGCACGTTATGGAGGAAGATTATCTTCAATTATAGATGTGAATATGAGAGAAGGAAATAAAAAAGAGTTAAAAGGGAGTCTTGGAATTGGACTACTCACTTCAAGTTTAATGATAGAAAGTCCGATAAAAAAACAAAAATCTAGTTTTTTAATATCAACTCGTGCATCATACTTAGGATTGGTTAATTTATTTAGAAAAAAAGAAAATCAAGAAGACTATCTTGATTATTGGTTATATGATATTAATGCAAAAGTTAATTTTTTATTACCAAAAGGAAAATTAATTTTTAATTTTTATCATGGGAATGATTTTGAAATAGTGGCTTCAAATAGAGCTTCATCAATAAGTGGTAATCAAATTTTAGAAAATAAAAAAAGTGATGACAAAATAAATTGGGGCAATACAATTTTAAGTACTAAATATAATACTGCTATATCATCAAAATCTTATTTGACAATAACAGGAGGTTATACTCGATATGGATTCAATACTAAATCAAAAACGGAAGAAGAAATTTATGGAGACTTGGATACTTTAATTCGAATAAATAATTCACAACAAGAAAGTAAACTAAGTGACTTTATTATAAAAGGAGAAGTAAACTATACCCCAAATACAAAACATCAATTTCGATTAGGTACATCTTTAATAGTTCATTCATTCAATTATAAAGATAAGAGTGTAAACTCAATAGGAAGTAATAACGCTGAGTCCCTATTGAGAAATTACGAAGCTATTGGATATGCAGAAAATGCTACTCGATGGAATAAATTATTTACTACAAATATTGGTTTACATTGGAATGGATATTTTACACAAGGAGAAAGTTTTTATTCACTTCAACCTAGACTATCATCAAAATATCAAATCTCTAAAAGTATCTCATTACAATTGGGGTATGCTGTTATGCAGCAAAATCTTCATCTTCTTACTAATTCAGGATATAGTTTTCCAAGTGATACATGGATTCCTTCTACTAAAAATGTTGCACCTGCAAAGTCAAATCAAATTGATTTAGGTCTTTTCTTTAACATCAAAAATATATTTTATTTTAGCATTGAAGCATTTCACAAAAAGCAAAGAGGCTTAATTGAAATAAAAAATAATGAAATTGATATTATAGAAAATATAGAAAAGTGGGAATCCTTAATTGAACAAGATGGAATAGGAAAAGTTAAAGGGGTTGAATTGATGATTCAAAAAAATATAGGAAGGTGGCAAGGACTTTTGTCTTATACTTTATCTAAAAATGAAAGACAATTTGAAAACCTTAATTTTGGTAAAAGTTATTTATTTAATTATCACCGACCTCATGATTTCAATATTAATGTTTTTGTTACTTTAAATTCAAAATGGTCTATTTCTACTAATTGGATTTATCAAACAGGAAGAAGGGTAACACTTCCAATTGGGTTACTTCCTAATGTAGGAGTTAATAGTGGGAGTAATTTGATTTTTGGCGAAAAAAATAATGGAAAATTTCCTGATTATCATAGATTAGACATTGGGCTAATTTATAAAAGGAAAAAGAAAAATGAAAGAGAAGTTCAATGGACATTTAATATATACAATTTATACAATCGTCAAAATACAAACTTCTTTTCATTTAGTGGTCGTCCCGTACTTGATGACCAACAAAATTATTTGTTTTCTGCGCGGAATTCAGAATCAGTAAGCCTTTTCTCAATTATACCTTCATTGAGTTATAAATATACCTTCTAAAATGAAAATATTAAAACATGTAATTATATTGTTATTAGGTGTTGTTTTTTTTTCTAATTGTGAAAGAGAAAAGAACCTAAATATTGATTTTCCTTACAATGGCGATGAATTAGTATTATATGCTTTTGTCGGCGATTCAATTCAACATGCGGAAGTTTATAAAACTCAGCAGGTATTAGAGTCAAATCTAGATTTTAATATTACTCCTACACGATTAGAATTATTAGAAAATGAAAATTTCCTAATTTCGTTTGATAGTAACCAAGATAATTTTGTATCAAATATTTCACTTGATACACTTTCATCTTTTCAAGTTGAATTAGAATCAGAAGGAAAATTTGTTGTTTCTGATCCTATATATTTTCCAGAAAAAATTAGAGTTAAAAGTTATCAAGCATTACTTAATGAAGATTCATCAAAAGTATTATTAAATTTTTCTTTTGATGATAAGCAAGGTGAACATTTTTATTTTATTAAAGTTGATAAATACTATCAAGGTCAGATTGATAATTTTTTTCAAGATCTATTTTATGAAGATTTTCGTTTTACATTTTCTGATGAAGATTTTAGTGCGCAAACTTATTATTACGAAGAAGAATTAGATCTAGAACATTTTTTATATGATAATGGAAACATTATTGGACTAACAAAATCTGATGCAATTTCAATTAGTCTTTATTCAGTATCAAAAGAAATATATGAACATTATAAAAGTGTTCAACAAAATTCAAGTTTGTTAGGTAGTGTTGAAGAATCAAACACACCGATATGGACAAATATTAGTGAAGGGCATGGAGTAGTTGGAGCTTATAGAAAAGATTTTGTTTTTATAAATTTTTAAAAAAATCTGAATCTATTTGATTTGAAACCGAAAAAAACTACATTTTTAAATCAATTTTTCAAATCAATCTCCTTCAAATTCTCAATTCGATTTCTCGCTAAGAAATCATCTACAGTTTCGAAATGCTCGATGACTCGTTTGTCTTTAAATTCAAAAACCTTTTGCGATAGACCTTGTAGGAAATCTCTATCGTGAGAAACTAGAATTAAAGTTCCATCAAAATCGAGCAAGGCTTCTTTTAAAATATCTTTCGATTTAATATCCAAGTGATTTGTCGGCTCATCGAGAATCAAAAAGTTCACAGGTTCTAACAATAGTTTTACCATTGCCAATCGAGTCCGTTCACCTCCTGAAAGTACCGATACTTTTTTATCAATATCATCTCCGCTAAACATAAATCTTCCCAATATATTTTTTAGTTGAGTTCTGATTTCTCCAACTGCAATATCATCCACCGTTTTAAAAACAGTTATCGAAGGGTCAAGCAAAGAAGCTTGATTTTGTGCGAAGTATCCGACTTCGATATTATGCCCTAATTTGCATTCTCCATCAAATTCTATTTCGCCCATGATAGCTTTAATCATCGTTGATTTTCCTTCTCCATTTCTTCCTACAAATGAAACTTTCTCTCCACGCTCGATAGTCATACTTGCATTTTGAAATACAATATGCTTGTCGTATTTTTTGGATAAATCTTTAGCAATCACAGGGTAGTCACCTGAACGTCTGCATGAAGGGAATTTTAATTTTAAAGCAGAATTATCGACTTCATCAATTTGTACAATTTCCATTTTTTCTAACATTCTTTCGACTGACCTTACTTGGTTGGTTTTGGAAAATGTGCCTTTGAATCTCTCAATAAATCGTTTGCTTTCTTCTATCTGTTTTTGTTGTTCTTTATATGCTTTTAGTTGATGTTCTCTTCTATCTTTTCGCAATTCTAAGTAATGAGAATAGTTCGCTTTATAATCATAAATTCTTCCCATCGTCACTTCAATCGTTCGATTGGTGATGTTATCAATAAATGCTTTGTCGTGCGAAATAACAAGTACCGCTTTAGCTTTATTGATTAAAAAATTCTCTAACCAAATCACCGATTCAATATCAATATGATTCGTCGGCTCATCGAGCAAAATCAAATCAGGTTTTTGTAACAATATCTTTGCAAGCTCAATTCTCATTCTCCAACCACCACTAAATTCAGAAGTTGGTCTTGGAAAATCTTCTCTTTTAAAACCTAAACCAAGCAAAGTCTTTTCTACCTCTGCATCATAATTGACATCTTCGAGTGCGTAATAAATTTCGCCTAAGTCAGTAACCTTATCTATGATTTTCATGTACTCCGCAGATTCATAATCTGTACGAGTTTCCAACTCTTTATTTAAGCGTTCCATTTCATCTCGCATTTCGAAAACCTTTCCGAACGCTTTTGAGGTTTCTTCAAAAACCGTACAATCATCTTCCGTCAATAAATGTTGAGGAAGGTATGCAATGATAGCTTCACTCGGTTTCTGAACTTTACCTCTTGTAGGATTATCTTTACCTGCGATGATTTTCATCATGGTGGATTTCCCCGCTCCATTTTTTCCCATCAAGGCAATTCTATCACCTTCATTGATGACAAATGAAACATCTTTAAAAAGAGTATGTCCACTAAATTCTACAGCAATATTATCTATCGAAATCATATATTTATTTTTGAACTGCAAATGTAATAAAATGAAAGTAGGCGAGGTAGTTTTAGTTGTTTTTTGTAACCGCCAACTTCAGATAATTAGTTGTTTTAAAATAGAGGATATTGAATATAAAATTTTTGAACAACTACTTTAGTACAACCTGCCAACTGAAGTTGGCGGTTACTGAAAATGTCTAAAATCAAAAGTCCATTCAGAATAAATCTGAATGGACTTTGTTTTTCATTTTTAAATAAAAAATAAATAGTCCGAAGGACTTAAACTTACTTAATCCTCAGGAAGTTGCTTCTGCTTTTCTTTAGGAATGTATTGAATGGTTTTTATATTTCCAGCAATAGGACAAACAATAATATCCAAACTTCCATTTTCAAAGTAAAATACATTACTCGTATTCTTCCCTAGAATATAAACTTCCTTGGTTTGATTATCAATGAAACTAATTTTTGCATTAGTAATTTTTGCATCAACTTTTTCTTTCATTTTTCCATGAGAACTAAAATAAGTACCTAAGCCTGCTCCGAGATTCATAGAAGTAAATAATAAAGTCAACCAAAATATAAAACCTTGATAAAAGGGTAATTCTCCTGGTTTTTTAGCAGAATCTTCATTTTTGTTTTTAATGTTTTTATTTTCCTCATCCAAAATTTTCTCATCTTTATTTTTTCATCTATTTGAAAAATAGTAAGATCCTATAATG
>JALZVI010000131.1 GCA_023301015.1 Rickettsiales bacterium
GGGTTCCAGCGACGGGTCTTGTGACCAAAATGAACGCCGGCTTCTAGTAGATCACTGATAGTGAAGTGTGGTATAGACATTGTGTAACTCCTTTAGTTATGCCTCTGCAGAGCGAACCCGAAATTGGGCACCAAAGTGTGCTCTGCATGTGAATTGATGCGGTTTTTAACATCATTAATCCCACCATGCAAGCATTTTTGTTGCCAAGCACTTTATTTTAGGTATTATTCTAATGTTTTTATAACAAAATATAACTAACTAAACCTAAGGGGAACTATTATGAGTATGATGAAAGAATTTAAAGACTTCGCAATGAAAGGTAATGTTGTGGACATGGCTGTTGGTATCATTATTGGTGCTGCATTTGGTAAAATCGTTGCTGCATTTGTTGGCAATGTTGTAACACCGGTTATCGGCCTACTTGTTGGCGGCGTTAACTTCAGTGAGTTGAAGCACGTATTGCAAGCAGCAGAAGGCGAAGTAGCTGAAGTTGCAATTACATACGGCGTATTCTTGCAAACAATCTTTGACTTTGTAATTGTTGCATTCGCAGTATTTATGGCGATTAAAGCAATGAACTCAATGAAGAAGAAAGAAGAAGCTAAGCCAGCAGCACCTGCTGCTCCTGCTGCTGATATCGTTCTTTTGACAGAGATTCGCGACGCATTGGCGGGCAAACCTGCTGCTAAGAAGAAAAAGTAAGCATTTTTGCTACATATTTAAAAAAGGTCGTCATAATTTTGGCGGCCTTTTTTTTGTGGCACATTTTTTGCTGGCATATGTTCAGCAACAAACTAACCTGAGTTTATGAAATACACATCCACAAATGCCACAGCCAACTTCAATTGCCTACAGGCAGATTGCCCAGACACTTGCTGCAAAGGCTGGAGCATGCAGCTAGACGACGCAACATATGCTAAATATGAAGGCACTGACCTAGAAGATGCAGTTGCCTATGACGGAGCAAACAAAGAAATTCGCGTTATGAAGCGTGATGCAGAAACAGACTATTGCATCAAATTCACAGACGGCAAATGCTCCATCCACGCAGCCCAAGGCGATGAAATGCTCGGCGACGCCTGCAATTTCTACCCACGCGTAACTCGCAAATTTGGTGACGAAGTTGTGATGACAGCAACGCTCTCATGCCCAGAAGTTACGCGCCTAATGCTTTTTGCAGACAACCCAGTTGCCGAAGTTCAAGCAGACGCCAACCGCTTTCCATCAACCCTCAAAGACTACCTACCAGAAGAGCTTAATACGGAATCTGCACAAAAAACCCACGCAGCATTTTTGGCCGCATCCAATGCCGATGTCAGCGCTGAGAAAGTTCTAAAACGCCTATACTCAGCCACGCAATCGCTGAAATACATTCCGCAGAAAGAATGGGGCGACGCAACCGCTTTCATGCTCAAAATGGCCGATGGCAAGCTGCCTGAAACCACTCCCGACAAAGCAGATTATTACAAACTATTGCAAATCTTCGTCGGCATTGTCTACGCCACGAAGAAAAAACTCCAGCCACGGCTCATGGAAACTGTTGCCGAAATGCAAAAAGCGCTTGGCGTGGAAGTGGACTGGAACACCCTCGCCCTCACCGCCACAGATGCTGGCGCGCTTGACTGGAGCATCTCGAAGTGGAAAAAGAATGCTAGCAAATATGACGCTCTACTAAAAAAATTCATCCAATCTCAGCTCAGCTTCAACCATTTTCCATTCGCAGGAATCGCCGAAGGGATTGAAGACAAAGGCAAGCTCCTAATTTTCCGCTTCGCCATCACACGCATCGCGCTAATGGGACTTGACGGAAGCGAAAGCGAGGAAGATATTACCCGCAGCATTCAATCCATCAGCCGCGTCCTCGACCATCTGGGAGACGCAACATTAACATTGAACCTCTTCAACGAGTCAGGCTGGGAAAGCGACGCCAGAATTTGCGGATTGATTGAGGGCTAATTACACTTGCCCTTGGCGCATTTATTGCTAGTTTAAATGCGTCTTCAACTCGCCAGAGAACTATCTCGACTCTGCGCAGTTAAGGCTAGAATTCTCGCCAGTTCCTGAGCCTAGCAGCTCATTGCTGGTGCTATTTGCCGCCCCTCTTCTTTTCTGCAGGAAGAGATAAAGAGACCTTGGCATTCAGAGGTTAAATAACCCCGCCATCCACAATTTCAACCACCCGATCCATCTTCCGCGCCAAATCCATATTATGCGTTGCAATCAGTGCTGCTGTGCCTTGCTCTGCCGCAATTTGCTTGAACACTTCAAACACATTGTCACTATTTTTTTGATCCAAATTCCCCGTCGGCTCATCGGCCAAAATCAGCTTCGGCTTGCCTGCAAATGCTCGTGCAATAGCCACGCGCTGCTGCTCACCACCAGAAAGCTTCGCCGCATTCGTACTTAACTTCCCTTCCAGCCCAAGCTTGCCAAGCAGCTCCTCAACTTCCGTAAAATCATCCCGCCCCGCCAGCTTCAGCGGCATTGAGGCATTGTTAAGCGCATCATATTCATATAGCAGGTGATGGAATTGATATATAAAACCAATTTTCTCCAAGCGCAGTGCCGTTTTTTGCTTGTCGCCAGCCTTGCTCAAATCCTCACCATCCAGCACCAACTGCCCCTCACTCGCGCTCATCAACAGCCCCGCAATGTGCAACAGTGTCGACTTCCCCGAGCCAGACGGCCCAACGAGCGCCACAATTTCACCACG
>JALZVI010000132.1 GCA_023301015.1 Rickettsiales bacterium
ACATAGGAGAGAAAAATGAGCGATAAGACAAAAATTAGTGGTCAGGTAACTTTAAGCGATGGAGTTACATCAGCTCCTGCAAAGCCTTTAACTGGAACCGATATAGACCATATACCAACTTATGGCGATGCTTCGGGCACGGCGATAAGCATGCTGGGCAGGGTTAGTCATGCTACCGAAGACGTTACAGTTACAGCAAGTTTAACTGCGGAGGCAATTTCTTTAAATAAAGGGATCAACGGAAATGGCGCTGCAGGCAATAGCTCTAGATTAACTGGCGAGCTGGCTTTTGATTTTGAAAAGGGGCCGATTTCAAGTGCTTATATATGGGGCACGCAGAAGAATATCGACATTGATGGCCAGCCAGACATTGACTTGGATTCGCTTGGTTTTTATTTGGCATCTCAAGAGATTGGCTTAGCTGACGATATGAACCTAATGTTAGGTGCGGGGGCGAGAATTGGCTCTTTCGATCCAGAGATTCTACAGGCTACAGCAAAGCTTTCGAAGGGCTCGATGTTTACCGAAGCTGGTTATGTGCAATCGCTAGGGGATCAAAATGACCAGGTGTTTGCTGGACTGGGTTATGATGACGAGGGGCTGTCTGCGCATATAAGGCAATATCTTGATGTAAGTGGCGATGCCCCAAGCAATAATCGGACGCAGCTAAGCGCGAGAAAGGTTCTGTCGGATTCTACGTCTATATATAGCTACGGAACTTTGTCACAAAGCGATGAGTTGAAATTGCAGGAAGCTATGATAGGGGTGAGTCATCAACTCAGTGAGAACACGTCTATGTTTGCCGAGGGCGGGGTTACTAGAGGGGTCGACCCCAAAGATGATTTACAGCAATCGGCCAAAGTTGGCATTACAGTTAAGTTCTAACAAGCTATCATAACAGCCCTGAGCGCGTTTCAGTCTGCGAGCGCGTAGCGCGCCAGCGGGGAAACAATTACAAAACCAAACTTCCCCCTTGCAATCCCGATTCGTTTATTGTAAACATTCGCGCCCTAGGGAAATTCGATGATGAGTTTTGCCTAGAAAATGTGGTTTGTAAGTAGTGGTAATCAGCAAAATGCTTGGTATGGAAAATTTCTCTTGCCAATTATGCTAATTAGCACTAAGTACACGCTACTTTACAGAGTTAAACTTATAATTAAATAGGACTATATAATGGCTAAAGAACAATTTGACCGCTCTAAAACCCACGTTAACATCGGCACAATCGGCCATGTTGATCATGGTAAAACAACTCTTACTGCTGCTATCACTAGCCAGTTCAACCCAGAAGCTGCAAAAGCATATGATGAGATTGACGCTGCGCCTGAAGAAAAAGCACGTGGTATTACAATTAACACTGCTCACGTTGAGTATGAAACTGCAACTCGTCACTACGCTCACGTAGATTGCCCGGGTCATGCCGATTATGTTAAGAACATGATTACTGGTGCGGCGCAAATGGATGGTGCTATTTTGGTATGTTCAGCAACTGACGGTCCTATGCCACAAACACGTGAGCATATCCTTCTTGCTCGCCAAGTTGGTGTTCCTGCTTTGGTTGTGTTCATGAACAAAGTTGACATGGTTGACGATGAAGAGCTTCTTGAGCTAGTTGAAATGGAAATCCGTGAACTTCTTTCTTCATATGACTTCCCAGGTGATGATATTCCTGTGATCAAAGGTTCTGCACTTAAAGCGCTTGAGGGCGTTGACAGTGCAATTGGTACGCAATCAGTTGCTGCCTTGATGGAAGCTGTTGATACATATATCCCAGTTCCTAAGCGTGAAGTTGACAAAGACTTCCTAATGCCTGTTGAGGATGTATTCTCAATCTCAGGTCGTGGTACAGTTGTTACTGGTCGTATCGAATCAGGTGTTATCAATGTTGGTGACGAGCTTGAAATCGTTGGCATCCGTGACACACAAAAGACAATTTGTACTGGTGTTGAAATGTTCCGCAAGTCACTTGATCGTGGTGAAGCTGGTGATAATGCTGGTATCCTACTTCGTGGTACTAAGCGTGAAGATGTTGAGCGTGGCCAAGTTTTGGTTAAGCCAGCTTCAGTTACTCCGCATACAGAATTTGAGTGTGAGTGCTACATTTTGAACAAAGAAGAGGGTGGACGTCACACTCCATTCTTCTCAAACTATCGTCCACAATTCTATTTCCGTACAACTGACGTTACAGGTTCTGTAGTGCTTCCAGCTGGTACTGAAATGGTTATGCCTGGTGATAACATCAAAATGACTGTTACTCTTGGCTCTCCAATTGCGATGTCTGAAGGATTGCGTTTCGCGATTCGTGAAGGCGGACGTACAGTTGGTGCTGGTGTTGTTGGTAAAATTATCAAGTAGCACTAAGACATTCGGGGATTCGATTAAGCCCTCAGCGAGATTTTCTGGCTGAGGGCTTAGCACCCTAAAATGGGGGTGTAGCTCAATTGGTAGAGCGTCGGTCTCCAAAACCGAAGGTCGGGGGTTCGAGGCCCTCCGCCCCTGCCATTCAAGAGATGGATGGAAGGTTAAGAATATAGAATTAAAAAGGTGAAGTTATGAAAAGCCCTGCTAAGTTTGTAAGAGAAGTTAAAAACGAAGGTAGCAAGGTAACTTGGCCAACGAAGAGAGAAGTTTGGATTGCATGCTTGATGGTTTTGATCGTCACAGCCTTTATGTCAGTCTTCTTCTTCTTCACAGATTGGGTTGTTTCGAGCGGAGTTGGTTCTCTGCTTGGGAAAGAATAAATTATAATAGGGACTGGGCAAGAAATTGGCACATAGATGGTACATAATTAACTCCGCCTCAGGGCAGGAAAAGAAAGTTGCACAGTCAATCACTGACAAAGCTGCGGAAAAAGGCATGACAGAGCATATCTCTGAAGTGGCTGTTCCTGCGGAAGAAGCAACGGAAAT
>JALZVI010000133.1 GCA_023301015.1 Rickettsiales bacterium
CACCAGCATTGACTGATATTTATCAGCATACCAATTCACCCCATATTTAGGCTTTTTTTGTGGCTTAATGTCATTCATACGCAAATTTTACAAGAACAATTCATATTGGTCAACAAAGCATACGGGTTAATTCAAATTATATAGCGTTTTGTGAGAAGCACATGCGCTAAAACGACTTCACCCCGTCAGCTACGAATCATTTATAGCCGACTCGGCATTTTCTTTAAGGCGCGCACCACCACGACCGCTATTTGAAAGCTGAACATTAGACTTGCTTGGCTGATTATTAAACAGCTTTGCTCCACCGTCTTGCAAGCCCTTAAGAGTTTTTTCATGCGCCATGCCGTGAGAGCGCGAGCCTGTACCAAAGTCAGAGTCAGTTAGTGACTGCATGAGGTTAGCAAATTTCGGGTTACCAGCAATTAGCGAGGCAAAGCGCGGAACTTCTTTCATGAACTGATAGCTCAAATAAATCACCACCGTGGCCACCAAAAGCTTGAACATAAACCAAGGCACAAACGGATCCTTCCCATCATATCCCAGCTTCGTCACATACTTCTCGGCCGTTGCTACAGTTACACCATGGCTCTTATAAATCGCGTCAACTGCACCGCCATCAACCGTTTGTCCCTGGCTAATCAACTGCTCTTCATAGCCCTTTTCAAGCACCAACTCATTAAACCCAAGCTTGATGAGATCCATGAAATCAATGAAAAACGGCTCGATCATAATTAGATATACGACCACCACAATTATTTGCAGAATAAAACTTATTATCATCTTCTGCCACTCATCCGTCAAAAACTCCATTGCCTTGAAGAGCTTTGCGGGGAGGAAAATTGGCGTCAGCATGAGCAAGAAAATTAGCCCCATAATCGCCAGCAAATAACGCACCATAATAATCACATATGTCATCAGCCACCCAGCAATGACGGTGAAGAACAAGCCCGTAATAAACCCGCCACCGGGAACCAGCTTACCCACAGCATAGCCAAGCACAAACAGCCGTACATCAACGGTCTTCATACTACTACCATTCTCCAGCTCGGGCATAAACATCGTCTCGAACATCTTCGTGAAATGCTGATCGACATACACATAAAACTCCGTCTCACCCTTCGCACTCTCTAGTATAATACCTACTATTTCTGCGGGAATAGTCAGGATGCTCACATAGAAAAAATTGAAGAAAATATCGCTATTTGTTGCGAACGCATAGATGAATGACATTTTCAGCAAATTCACCATCGCCGCACCTGTAGTGGTTGGCACAGTGCCGATAATAAATGTTATACCCCAAATAATTATGAACAAAGCCATCGCTGCATGAATCGCCGAGAGATATTCCGCACTGGTCACAATGTTGCAATAGAGGGGCACAATACCGTTATTGAACACAGTCAGAACCTTGCAAGAAATCGCCGTAAACAGCCCCGCCTTATAGTCCACAGAGCAATTCAAGGTGAACCCGCCTTCAGTCCCGCACCCGCCTGGGTTACTGGAAAATTGAGTAAAGATCTCAGCGTGCGCCAGCGTTGGCACAAAAAGCAATGCAATGAAAAATAGTATATAACTACCCCGCATCACCCTCCTCTACTGGCTGAGCAGCAAGAATCTGCGGCTTGCCCTTTGGATATAAAAGCTTATCTACCAGCTCCTCAGAAATTGCATATTTAAGCACCATCTCTTCGTAGTTATGCTTCACATAAATATACTCATCTTCAAGCATCGTAACAATCTTCACCTCATCATCAAACAGGTCAAAATTGCTCGCATTTTTTCTAATATCAGGACTATTGAAAAATATCTGACTATCAAAGCTTGTAAGCAGCTCCACATGGTCATTCACATATTTTGTGCAAGCAACAAGGATCGAATCATTCTCGCCGATATCTTCCAAAAAGTTGGTAAAAAATTCAGCACCCGAACTCTCAACAACCTTATCCAAACTACTAAACAGAATCACTAGCTTCTCATGCTTTTCAGATTGCGCTTTCAAATACTCAAAATCAAAGCTCGTTACATACTCAGCCCCAATTTCGTCCGCCACATCGCGTGAATTACCCTTTTCGTCGTAATAAACCACATGGCAAGGGAATTTCTTCAAATGCACTCCCATCAGATTCATCACAGAATTTCGCTGCTCTTCATAATCACTAACAATCAGAACATGCCCAGATCCGTTATTTATAAAATGGAAAGGAAATGGCTCGTTGCTATCCTGCGTTTCAAAGAACACAACAGGATCTCCAAAAAGACTCGCATCAATTTCTTGGTAAATATCATTCCCCAAAATCGCAAAATTGGCAATATCCTTGCGCGGCACAATATCTTGGCGCTTCATGAACATGAAATTTGCTGGCACAATCGACCAAAATGCCTTTTCCAAGCTAATATCTTCCGTAATTCCAATCAGCCCAAGGCGAGCAAGCTCCTTATGCACACTCACCAAAGTTTGACGCAGCTTTTTCTGACTCGGCTGCATTAGCAAAATGTTGGTTTGCTGCAAAACATAGTTGTCCGAATCGTTAGAATCCACACCCTCAGTTCCAATCATGCGCGCAAAGTTCTTATCTTCCGTGTGCTTATCCACCTCTTCTTGATATTGCAAATGATGCATATGAGTATTAGCCGACGCGAAATCCAAAGACTGACTGATCACCATCTCGCTATCGATATTAAGCAAATAGTCGAGCGAACGCGCGGGCAACAAACCAGCTTCTTTCAGCGAAATAACACTCGCATAATTCCTCCCCCTCTCGCTATCAACTTCAATTGTTGCAGCGAATTCATTAAAGGAAAGCTCTTCTGGCAAAAGATTATATGACAAATCAGAGAGCGGCATTTCAACATGCTCGTCGAAGAAACTTAGGATTCTATGCAAAAACTCCATCGGCTCGGAATAAAAACTACCGTCTTTCTCGTAGGCACCCAACTTCATCGCGCCGAATTGCTCCAAATTTGAATACACCTTAGCCATCAGCTGAGTAAGCTCCGCATCCTTCACTTTCAAATCCGCATCGCTCTTCCTGTGCATTGCCTTTGAGCTAAATGCGCGCAGCAAACTTCTTGGATCAAGAAAATTGAAGCCAGTGGAGTCACGAATTACTGAAATATAAACCGCATTTTCAAAATGCAATTTTTCTGGCAAAGTTTGGCGCCATGCAAACTCAATTTGCTTGGATACATCTTGCGAATTTAGCTTTTTGATTGCTTGACGGGTGCGGGTTGTGTGAATCCAGACCGAATGCTTTGCAGGGTCAATCACCTCGTTCAGGCTATCACGAATAACCTGACGGAACTCTTCATCATTTGCCCCAGCGTCCTGATCAAGCTTGATAAATTGAATTAGCTCACCGTTTTTGGTGAGGATTGAATCGCTTGAATAGTGGCAAGCGAAGGGTATAAAATCGTGGATTTTTAGCTTATCCTGCTGCTTGCCTTGCGCGTCTTTGGGCTGCTGTTTATCTGCTAGCATCTAATGCCCCATTTAAATTACTTATTTAATCCTTAGAATCCACCGCAGCTTGTTCCGCTACTATATGAAACTCCCCAGCCGCTTGAGCTTACAAAGCCGCCCCAGCCTTCGTCACTTGTTCCCGCAACAATTGCCTTCACAATATCAGCTGAACCGAAAATTGCAAACACCCCAACTGCGAACAACAATGCCGTTCCCCATGTCACCTTACCAAAGAAGGCCGAAATCCCGAGGAATATAATTGCTAGTGATGCGATAGCTTGACCGACTCCGCCTTGAAACCATCCTGCAATATTACATAAAGCATTAGCAATACCACCTGCCGCGCCGTTGCCACAACCAAAGTTGAAGCCACCTCCCGAACCGAGGCTGACGCCACAGCTTGCCCAAGCGGCCACATCCATCGAGAAATACATCGCGATTGTGGCTAGAACTAGAACAGTCATATTGCTATCTTTTTTCATAATTATTTACATCTCATATTTAGTTTCAAAGCGAAGCCGGCCAAACCAACTCGCTCACTTCTCTAATAATCTACAAGTTCTCGCAAACAGCCGCTTCACCTTCATCACTAATTGCAGCAACAATGTCAGCTGAACCAAAGATTGCGAAAATACCAACTGCAAACATCAAGGCCAAGCCCCATGTCACCTTACCAAAGAAGGCTGCAATGCCGAGGAAAATGATCGCCACTGTAGCAATCGCCTTACCTGTACCACCCGAGAACCATTCTGCAATTGTACAAAGCGGATCACTTAGCGGATCGTCGTTTGCTGTCGCAACTTCTGGAATCATAGTAATAACACCTGCTGCCGCTAGACTTAGAGCGATTGTTGATAAGTTTTTATTTTTTAGAAGTTCTTTCATTTTTTAATACCTGTATGTTGACCAATGTTTCAATAATTATAGCATGAAATACGTATACAAAAAGTTAACGTCTTTAAATTCTTGTAAGATTTAGCTATAATACCTGCTAATAACTATATATTAACATAGAAATGTGTCACTTTTTTTACAGTAATGCTGCAATTCTATTACAAGATTCTGCGCAATAGGTTCAATTTATCCACAATCAGGTGCTTCAAGAACCCAACAACGTGCAGAACAATCATAGCAATCAGCGCATAAGCCAGATATTCATGCACCTCGTTGGCAATACCAGCGAACTCCTTGTTTTTCTCAACCACCGTGAATGTCGCCATACCCCACAGCTTAACAGGGTAACCAGCAAAGTTAGACATCAACCAGCCCGAGACAGGCATTAGGAGCAGCAGAGAGTAGAGAGCGAAATGCCCAAGCTTGGCAAGCCTACGCTCGACAGACTTAATCTCAGAAGGAATCTCAGGGGACTTCGTTCTCAACCTAGAAAGAATACGCAGCGACAGCAAGATCAGCAATGTTACGCCAATTGATTTATGAATTCCGTATAAATTTGGCGAATCCATCAAAAAGCCCAGGGCTATTGTACCAATAACCAACAAAGCCATCAGCCAATGCAAAACTCTAATTGATATATGATACTTACCCATAAAAACCCGCAATATTAAATACTATGCGTCGTAGTTTAATAGATTATTCACATCAATAACAAGCATAATTCTATCTTCCAAGCGATAAACACCGCTAGACAAATCTGCCCACATTGGCTCTAAGTTTGGCGGATTCTGTTCAAACTTCTTGATTGGCAAAGTCATCACGTCTTCGATCTTATCGACAATCAAGCTATATAGCTCCTGCCCTTTTTCCACCACAATACTCATCCGTTCACGATCGCCTTCAATAGGCCCAATCCCAAGCTTCTCGCGCATATCAATTGCAGTTACAATTCTCCCACGCAAGTTCAGCAGCCCAGCCACTTCCTTTTTCGCCAAAGGAACGGGCGCAATTTCATGATGATCAAGAACATCTTGCACATCCAGCACATCAATACCGAGCAACTGCCCATCAACTTCAAATGTCGCAAATTGCGAACCACCCTCGACTGCTGGCAAGGCGCCATCTAATTCAACTAATTCACCACTCATACTCCCTCCGATACTGAATAAACATCTAACGCATTTTGGATTGAAACAAACAACGCTTCTCTATCCGACTTTGATATATAGGCAAACAAACCAATCTCATTTGCCAAATCTTGCGCACCTTCCTTCGTTGTTGCCGTTAGCGCAATGATTGGAATATTTTTCAAAACATCATCACCCTTACATGCCGCTGCAAATTCCAAGCCATTCATTTCTGGCATGTCCACATCGGTTACAATCAACTGGAAGTTATGATCTTTTTGCAAGACACGCACAGCCTCCATGCCATTCTCAGCCGCAACAACCTCATAACCTTTTGAAGTCAGCGCAGGAACCATCATCTTCCTGAAGAACAAACTATCCTCCACAACTAATATACGACCTTTGTCCGCAACGACTGCTTCAGCAGCAGTATGATCGCCCCAATCGCTAAATGTCTGTTTAAATATATGAGCGATATCCACAATATCCGTAGTTTTGCCATTAATAACAATACTACCCAAATAACCATCCTTGCCTTCATGCATATCGGCATCCACATGCTCAGTCACGATATCAATAATTTCTTCCACAACCAAGCCCATCACTTTCTGACCTTCGTTAAACACCACAACGCCTGTACGCCCACTTTCTTTATAGCTATAGCTATCATTCAGCTTTGCCAGACGCATAAGATCAC
>JALZVI010000134.1 GCA_023301015.1 Rickettsiales bacterium
CCCGATGCAGAATATTCTAGTCCATTGGTAAAAAAAGCCAACGTGTCTTGTCTATATTGGATAGTTTCATTAGATACCATTCCGCTGCACCTGTCAAAATCCATAATCACTAATTCTGATCCTAGATCATCGTCACTAAATTGAAAAAAGGCCAATTGTTCTGCCAGTGGATCGAAAGAACTACCTCCCCCTTTTATTTCTTGTATGAAAAAAGGGAGCTTCTGAAAATGATGGAAATTGATTCCAGCGGGGTCTATCAGAAAAGTCAACAAAGTGTCGGATCGATGTTGTAGCAACCACCAGTCTCGACCATTGGCATGTTGCGCACATTTAAGCATACCTCCCGTATGGACATCATTCATAATGACCTGGTCTTTACTAAGAATTTTAGCTTGTCCGTCATCAACCACTATTTTTGCGTACCACTTATTTATTGTCCTTTCAAAAGGCATCATCTCTTGATTGTCAAAATTGGTGTACAAGAGGTAGATCTCTTCTGAGCCCGGATCTTTAAAGAAAACCGCCCCGTTATGGATATTAAAGCCTACTGGCTCTCTTAAACCAAGATCATTTTGCGCCGTAAAATTGTTCCAATTGGGTCCAAAAGCGATAGTGTCACCGTCTACGATAGGCTTATGATTTCCGCCGTGGATACTCATTCCATTAGAATAGAGCAGCAACTTACCATTCTGATCAGAATAATGCGCATTGGTTAATCCAAGATCAAGTGTAATATTGGTATCCTGGGTAAAAGATGGAGGGTCTGTATTAAAGGTAAAATGTGTGGGGATGGCTTGTTCCCCCCAAGTGTTTGTCGCACTATTGTAATTAACAATATTAATACTACCAAAAATCCAATTGTAATCCTCCTTCTGTGCAGAAGAAAGTAGCGGTAATATGAGAAGTAACAAATAAAATAAATGTTTCATAGATCCAGATTCTATTATGAAAAAGAGCAGCCGATATTGTTTATAAACGGCTGCTCAACTAGCTTAAGCTAATATAATGAATTTTTGAGCACTTAATGTATGACAGCTCAACTAGGCGCAGGTGTTGTAATATTTTACTGAGCTGGCATAATTTGTCTTGATTTTAGCAATTTAGCTCTAGTATTTATCAACAAAAGCTCTATCAGTCATCACAAATCTTAAAAAACATCAACTTTGCTATCTAGTGCCTCCTTAATTGGGAATGTCAGACTAATAATATTTACTTTTAGCTGCTCAGGAAAATTTGACAAGACATGCCGCAAGGAGAAGCTATATCGGAAGAAGAATACAAGCAAATAGAAGGTGCTTATCAGGACTTATTGGCGATAGTAGGGAAGAAAGCTACTGAAGATGACAAAGCACAAATTAATAAGGCTTATGAAGTTATATTAGATGCTCATAAATTTCAGAGACGTCGATCTGGTGAGCCCTATGTATTCCACCCTATTGCCGTTGCTAGAATCTGTGTAGAAGAGATAGGTCTGGGGCCTACTGCTATAGTGAGTGCCCTACTCCATGATGTCGTAGAGGATACTGAGATTACATTACCTGAGATCATGGAAATGTTCGGCGAGAAGGTTACTAAGATTGTCGATGGTCTTACCAAGCTAGATGGTACATATAATGTAGAAAACAAGCAGGCAGAAAACTTTAAAAAAGTACTGAGTTCTCTTGTCTACGATGTGAGAGTGGCACTTATCAAGATGGCAGATAGAATCCATAACTTGAGGACGATAGATGCCATGCCACGGCACAAGCAACTAAAAATTGCAGCAGAAACGAGTTATATATATGCGCCGCTCGCTCATAGGCTGGGTCTTTATAATATCAAAACAGAATTTAATGATATCTGTCTTAAAATTTCTGAACCAGAGGAGTACAAAAAGCTGGAAAGCAAACTGGCAGAAACAGAAAAAGGTCGTGCTAAATATATCAATGAATTCATTACACCGCTCAAGGAAAAGATAGATTTATTAGGAATAGAATACAGAGTGCTGTCTAGATCTAAAGCCATATCTTCCATTTGGAATAAAATCAAAAACAAGCAAACACAGTTTGAAGAGATCTATGACTTATTTGCCGTAAGGATAATCTGTCAAGTACCACCAGAACAAGAGAAAAGTATATGCTGGCAGATCTATTCCATCATTACTGATATCTATAATCCGATACCAGAACGCCTCAAGGATTGGGTCACGACACCTAAGAGTAACGGATACGAGTCATTGCATACCACCGTAGTAGGTCCAGCAGGTACTTATGTAGAAGTGCAGATCCGTAGTGAGAGAATGGATGATATTGCAGAGCGGGGATTTGCAGCACATTGGAAATATAAGGGTATCAAAAACGCCAATAGTGTCTATGACAGATGGCTAGATAATATCCGTGCATTATTGGAGACACAACATGCAGACGCATTAGAGTTTCTTAATGATTTCAAATCTAATCTCTTTAACAAAGAAGTGTATGCGTTTACACCTAACGGAGATATGAAAATATTACCTGAAGGCGCAACGGCACTAGATTTTGCATTTGAAATTCACTCAGATGTCGGCTATCAAGCTACAGCTATAAAGGTCAATAACAAGCTCGTTCCCATGGGGACTGTCCTCAAGAACGGAGACCAAGTTACCGTCACAACAAACAAAAGCCAAAAGCCTAAAAAAGGCTGGTTGAAATGGACAGTGACTGGAAAAGCCAGATCTAAGATCAGATCTGCCATGAAGGAAGAAAAAAGACAGTTGGGAGAATTGGCTAAAGAAAGCCTTATGCGTAAGATGAAAAATCAAAAAATAGATTTTGAATCCAGCATAGAGTTTCTTGTAAAACATTATAAACTTACTAATCGTCCAGATTTATATTATGCGATATACAATGAGGACATAAAAATGCCAGATTTCAAAACGTTTGAAATTGAAAATGGTAAAATTGTCAAGTTTATAGAGCCCGTTTCTGCGCAACCGCCAGGTCCGTCGAATGTGCTCTGCGCTCGGCTTCAAAGTCACTCGATTGGTACGAATTCGCATAGATCGGAAGAGCG
>JALZVI010000135.1 GCA_023301015.1 Rickettsiales bacterium
GGGATGGTCATCAAATACCGCGCATTGAATACCATCATTTTGCACAATCGTCTTAACAACATGGGCCAACCCCACGTCAGAAACCTTCACCAATAAAACAAGACGATCCTCAATCAAGGATCACATCCTTATGGTTCTTCACTGTAATAATCTCGCCAATCTCCACCACATAATCATCAGTCACAGGTAGATAAAAACTCTGCCCGCTCTTCAATCGAATATCCAGTAAATCACTCGCCCCATAATTCTGCACGGCCTTCACTTCACCAATCGTCTCACCATTTTCCACCACGGATAAGCCAACCAAATCCTCAATATAATGGGTACCCTCATCCGTCTCGGGCAAGGTCTCGCGATCCACAAACAACTCCGTCCCGCGCAAAGCCTCCGCCGCGTCACGATCATTCACACCCTCAATTTCTGCTAAAATATACTTCCCCGATTTATTCTTCAGCTTCACAACAATCGGCGTCCCGTCCTCGCGCAACACCTCACCATTAAGCAACGACGCATCATCACCAAACGGAATGATTTTCACGAACCCTTTAAGCCCGTGCACCGCAGCAATTTTCCCAAGACAAACGCGTTTCATAAAACTTCCCCAAAAAGAAAAAACACCACCCCTATAAAAACAAGGGTGGTGCTTATAATGATATTATTTGTTGTCTTTTTTAGCGTCTTCAGCAGGCTTCTCTTCTGCTTTAGCATCTTCCGCAGGCTTCTCCGCCGGAGCTTCTTCAGCCTTAGCGTCTTCCGCAGGAGCATCAGCAACAGGCGCTTCAGGTGCCGGGCCTTCAGCTGGCTTCGCAGCCTCGGCCTTAGCCGCTTCTTCCGCCGCAACTTTCTCAGCTGCTGCCGCTTCCTTAGCCGCCGCAGCCGCCTCTTTCGCAGCCTCCGCCGCCGCTTCTTGCTTCTCTTTCTTATCCGCAATCTTCAACGTTGTCTTTTCCGACGGCGCAGATTTATTCGGACGGTTCGGCTGTTCCGGCATCGCCATCAATCCAGCTTTACCCAAGAAAATCGAAACACGCTCAGACGGCTTCGCGCCTTGACCCAACCAATATTTAATCCGCTCTTCAACCAACTGAACACGATTTTCATCCTGATCATTAAGCAAAGGATTATAGGTCCCCAACTTCTCAATATAACGTCCATCACGCGGCATACGCTTATCCGCCACAACGATCCGGTAAAACGGACGGTGCTTCCGCCCCCCACGTGCTAATCTAATTACTGTTGCCATTTTTTAGTTCTCCTTTTTTTGTTTAAATTTAAGTTATTGAATCTTCTGGTTTCGGTCCTGTTGGACGTTCTAAAATTTCTTTTTTCCACGCTTCTGCAGTAACATAAACAAAGCAGTCCATTCTGTAGTCAATTGCATCCTGCTCACTGTTAATAAGGTCACCATTGTAATTATGGACAGAGCCCACGCCATAACCATCACACAAATAGAATCATACTTCTGACCGCAGCTACATCGTTAAATAAGTCCCTTGAGTTCAAAGCAACACAAACTCTTTGCATCTCACGTACTTCTTCAAACCTTAGAGGCTCTCCCGAATTATCAATTTTAGTCATTTCACTTCTCCTTCTTCAGTTACACAAAAACTCATTTACCCTTAAACAAAGCCCCACCCGGTGCAAAAGGGTTATCCCCCAGCGGCGCGGCTTCTTTGCCCAATGCGGCCATATCCGCGCCCAGCGCATCCGGGTCCATACCGCCCGCCATCATCTCCAACTCATCCATCTTGCCGCCCATCAAGCCCTTCATCTGCTTCATCATGCCGCCCATGCCCTTTTTGCGCATCTGCTTCATCATGGTTTGCATTTGTTTCAACTGCTTCACAATCTTGTTAATCTCTTGCACCGACGTGCCCGACCCCGCCGCAATCCGCTTTTTCCGCTTGGCATTCAATAGCTCAGGCTTCTCACGCTCCGCCGGAGTCATAGAATAAATAATCGCCTCCTGCCGCTTGATAAAACCGTCATCCATGCCCGCCTCTTCCAACTGTCCGGCCATTTTCCCAATACCGGGCAACATCTTCATCATCGCGCCCATACCGCCCATTTTCTTCATCTGCTGCATCTGGGACAAAAGGTCATTAAAATCAAAATTCCCCTTTTTAAACTTCGCCGCCATCTTTTTGGCTTCATCGGCATCCACACTCTCGGCGGCACGTTCCACCAACGACACCACATCACCCATCCCCAAAATCCGTCCGGCAATCCGGTCAGGATAAAACGCTTCAATCTCGCTCCATTTCTCACCCACACCGATCAGCTTAATCGGCTTGCCCGTCACGGCCTTCATCGACATCGCCGCCCCGCCGCGCGCATCCCCATCAACACGGGTCAACATAATGCCCGTCAAACCAACCGCCGCATCAAACGCCGTCGCCGTCTGCACCGCATCCTGCCCCGTCATCGCATCAGCCACCAACAAAGTCTCAACCGGATTGGCAAAGTCCTTAATAGCCGTCACCTCCGCCATCATCTCTTCATCAACCGAAAGACGCCCCGCCGTATCCAACATCACAAGGTCATAGCCTTCTTTACGAGCCGTATTTTTAGATTCTTCAACTAATTCGTTGCTACGCTTTTGCGCTTGAGCCACTATTTCAGCAGCTTGAGCTTT
>JALZVI010000136.1 GCA_023301015.1 Rickettsiales bacterium
CTTGGCCTGCCAGATGTTTTCAAAAATTCGATTATGACAAAGCACGGCCTTATTTTGGTTGTAGGAAATGCGGGTTCGGGGAAGTCGACCTCTATCGCTTCAATGCTAGATTATCGCAACAAAAACTCGAACGGACATATTGTGACGATTGAGGATCCGGTGGAATATACGCATCAGCATCGCGGTTGCATTTTCACCCAGCGTGAAATTGGAATTGATACGCATTCATGGGATGACGCGCTGAAGAACGCTCTGCGCCAGCGCCCGGATGTGGTTTATATCGGCGAGATTCGTGATCATGTCACCATGCAACACGCTATGAATTTTGCAGAAACTGGGCATTTATGTATTGCGACTTTGCATGCGACATCTGCGAGTCAGGCGATTGAGCGGATTAGTAATTTGTCGCCCAACACCGAGAAATCGCAGCGTTTGTATAATTTGGCGAATGTACTGAAGATGATTATTGGCCAACGTCTTGTGCCAGCAAAGGAAGGCGGCATGGTTTTGGCGCTGGATGTTCTGAAAAATGACGGCTTGATTAAGCCGCTTATTGAGAAAGCCGAAATTTATGAAATGCGTGAGCTGATGCTGAAAAATGCTGATTATGGCATGATGACATTTGACTTGAGCTTGATGAATTTGTTTAAGGCTGGAGAAATCACGGAAGAAACTGCAATGCTATTTGCCGATCAGCCAGAGAATTTGAAGCTGGAGCTGCTGAAGGCTTCCATGAACCCAAGCAACGTGAATTTTGCTGGGAACCCTGCGAACAAGGAAGAGTTTTAGGGGTTTGTAATTGTTTCGTTTTTTAATGTTTCCCCGCTAGTTTTTTAATTTCCTCCCCGCTCGCCTGCTGGCTCGCAGACTGAGGAAGCACTTCGTGCGCTCAGGGCTGGCAAGGCCTGCTGGCCTTGGGGCTTGCAAATTATCAATAACTGGCTAATTCTAATTGCATGGATAAAATTCTCGACACTTTTACGGATTGGTTCAATGAGGCGGATGCGCACGCGGAGGTGCAGGATGCTTCGGCGATGACTTTGGCTACTGCCACAAAGGATGGCGTGCCGTCGGCGCGGATTGTTTTGTTGAAGGCGTTTGATGAGCGCGGTTTTGTTTTTTATACAAACTCTGAAAGCCGCAAAGGGGAGGAGCTTCTGGCAAATCCAAAGGCGGCGCTGATTTTATATTGGGATACGCTCAACAAGCAGGTGCGGATTGAGGGCGAAGTTGAGAAGGTTGAGGGCAAGGAAGCGGACGACTATTTCTTCTCGCGACATCCAGAAAAGCAGTTTGGTGCGTGGGCAAGTTTGCAGTCTCGTAAGCTGGAGAAGCGTGAGGATTTGTATAAGATGATGGAGGATTATAAGGATAAATATCCTGATGGCCCGCCGCGTCCGCCGCATTGGCATGGTTTTCGAGTGGTGCCGCGCAAGGTTGAGTTTTGGGAAGATGGCGAGTTCCGTCTGCATGAGCGCACGGTCTATGAAAAGATTGAAAATTCTTGGCAGTCGTATAAGCTCCATCCTTAGATGTTAGAAGTTATACAAAATATTATTGGTTTCGCGCTGATTTTCCTCGGCGTTTTCGTCGTGATTTCAGGAAGTTTTGGCATGCTCCGCTTTCCTGACATTTTCACGCGGCTGCACGCTGCTGGTGTGACCGATTCTCTCGGCGCGCCGTTGGTGATTGTGGGCTTAATGGTTTTGGAGGGATTCA
The DNA here is from genome assembly GCA_023301015.1 of Rickettsiales bacterium. The sequence continues at coordinate 1,720 of JALZVI010000136.1, forward strand.
CGATGATATCACTCAAGCTGTTCTTGCTGATTATCCTGCTTCTCCTAACCTCCCCAACTGCTTGCCACGCCTTGGCCAAAGCGGCTTATTGGGTGCGCAATAAGAGCTAAACTTGACATTCGAGTCTTTTTCATATAAAACAGTCGCTTAGGAAAATCGGAGCGATTTATTATGCCAGTTTTAGAAAGACAGATGGGTGATACTCTTGAAGAATCAACGCAAGATGAGGTTGGTGCTGAGGCAATAATTTTGCATGAAGTTGAGCTTCTGCACGAGAGCCGTAATGATGTTTCCGCCTCGCAAAACTATAAAACAAAGCTGAAAATTGAGCAGAAGAAAAAAGAAGAAGAGCGCAAGAAGATGCATATGCAAACAATTCACAACACTGTTTCCAAAAACATCCTAACGGATCGTATCGCCAATGCCAGCCACTCTGTGAAATTGGTGAAAGAGCGCATGGCTGGCGGTTCTGAGCATTTGAAATAGGTTTTTCAAAGAGCTTCTAATTAGCAAAAATGACAAATTTGTAATGCAAATTTAATGCTACTGGCCTTGATAAGCGTCAAAATTTGTAGTATGGTCGTTATATAGATGAAATTATACATCTAAAAATTAACTTACTAAAACACTAAGGAATGCAAAAATGTCAAATGCTTTAGCACTAAGTTTAGATCAGGGAATGGGGAAGTATATCAATCAGATTAAGCGCTTCCCAATGCTGACAGCTGAGGAAGAGTTTATGCTGGCAAAACGTTATGCAAGCCACGAAGATAAGGAAGCTGCGCACAAGATGGTGACGAGCCATTTGCGTTTGGTGGTGAAATTGGCATATGGCTATAAAAACTATGGCTTGCCGATAACCGAGCTGGTTTCTGAGGGAAATATTGGCCTGATGCAGGCGGTGAAGAAGTTTGACCCCGATAAGGGATTTCGCTTGTCGACATATGCGATGTGGTGGATTAGAGCCTCTATGCAGGAATATGTTTTGCGCTCATGGTCTTTGGTGAAGATGGGGACAACGGCTGCGCAGAAGAAATTATTTTTCAATTTGCGTAAGGCAAAAAAGAAGATTATGGAAGTTTCGCAAGCGCGAGTGACTGACCAAAATTTTGCGGATATTGCACGTGACTTGAACGTGTCTGTGGCCGATGTGAAAATGATGGATCAGCGTATGACAGGCGCGGATCAATCCCTGAACTCGTTCATGAATGACGAAGAAAATGGCGAGTGGATTGACGTTTTGGCCGATGACCGCGAGAA
>JALZVI010000137.1 GCA_023301015.1 Rickettsiales bacterium
CGAGACGGGTTTCAATACTCAAACAGTATAGATAACACAAATAGTGTCTTAGATTTTTTCCCACAGGCAGAGGGTACGGTAGCAGTAACTATTGATGAGATTAGTGGAGCAATGACTTTTAATTATGTCTTTCAGTATAAAGACCATTTAGGCAATGTACGACTGTCCTACGCAGACAGTAATAATAACGGTCAAATCACTCAAAATGAGATTATTGAAGAATCCAACTATTATCCCTTTGGACTTGAACATAAAGGATACAATAATGTCGTGAGTGCCAATAGTAATAGCGTTGCGCAAAGATTTAAGTTTGGTGGTAAAGAATTGTCTGAAGAATTAGGTCTGAATACTTATGACCACGGAGCAAGAAACTACGACCCAGCTTTGGGAAGATGGTTTGTTGTAGATGCATTAGCAGACGCACCAGAACAAGTTGACAAATCGCCATATGCTTTTGCTTGGAACGACCCAATAAAATACAATGACCCTGATGGGAATTGTCCTAAATGTGGATTTGGATTTTCATTAAGTTTAAGAATAGGTTTAAATTCAAATTCAGGCTTAAGTACAAAATTAAACGCATCGGCTGGTTTCAGTTATTCAGGTAGTAATGCTCAAGGTGTCGCTTTTGCAGGTTTAAGTGTTTACTCAGGAAATCAATTAGGTACATCTAATTTGACTGGAAACATACAATTTGATGCAACTGCAGGAGTATACGGAACGTTAGGTTCTGGAAGCGGAAATAGTCACGTTGTTAATACATTAAATGCTGACACACCTTCTGGTATTTCAAATGATTTTAAGAGCTCAATCACCTATGGACAATTACTAACATACAATTCAGCTATTAATGCTGAAAGAGGTTCTAATGATGGTACTTCTATTCAGAGATTAGGTCTTATAGGCGTGAAAGCGTTTGGAGACGCATCGTTCACCACATCTAATGATACTGGAATAATGGGTGGTGGTGGAACCGATAAAGGACAAACTGGTAATGGAACTCTTAATCTTGGAGGCGAAAATGGTTTTTCTTTATCATATGAAAATTTCACAAGAGCTTATAATCGAAAATTTGACGAAAAAGGTGGAGCTTCATTTGTAGGGTTTGGAAGTTTCTATCCTCAGACTACTTAACAACAATCACTGAATCAATCTACTTTTAGGTTAGATGCTGGTGGTATAAATTTAAGAGGTGGTACGAGTAATGGAAGTATACAAAACGCTATACATTCTGTCACAAATACAGGTCAGTTCATTTATCCTAATACGACAAGTAGTAGTAGCGGATTATTTAATTCATTTTTCAACTCTAACTAAGAATGAGAAAATTCAGTTTATATTTTTTCTGTGTTTTACTATTCACATCTTGTCGTGTATTTCAACATTATACGCATTATATAGAGGAAAATAATTATAAAAGATTACATCTAAAAGATATGCATTTTAAAGAAAGTTTTAAAAAAAGTATGTCTGAAAAGATTGATTCAAATGTTATTTATTCAAATTTCTATGAAGACTTATCAATTAATTATACGATTTATACTTATTTAAGACTTTTTAATACTGGTCAATATGCTCTCTTTTTTTCAAAAGAAAAACGGACAGATTTTAATTTACAAAAAGCCAGGTTTGTTGGTTATTATAATGTTAAAGGAGACATCTTGTATCTTGAAATTCCTAATACTATTTTTTCTAAATCTGGTAAAAGAATTATAGATAAATACAAAATACTTAGCAATGGAAATTTAGAAAGTATTGAAAGAAAAAAAGTAAATATAGAATTTTATCAAAAAACAAAATTTGAAACCTTATTCACAACACCTGATTGGTAACAATCTTTAATTATGCATAAATTATATACAGCCATAACATTTATTTTTTTCATTTCTAATGCTTTTTGTCAAAAAGATTTTGAAGGTATTATTCATTACGATTTGTCATTTAAAGATAAAACGGGAGAGATGACAGCTGAGCAATCACTACAATTTATGGGAACAAAACAAACTTATTATATAAAAGGTAATAAGTATAAATCTGAAATGAATGGGTTGCTAAAACTAACGCAATATTATACAGGTAGAGATACTCTTTATAATAAAATGGAAGGGTTTAATGGATTATTATATATAGACTCAAAGAGTAATAGTGAAAAAATAATATCTTCTAAAATAGAAGACAATAATGATAAAATAGGTAATTACGATTGCAAGGTTTTAGACATTAAAACAGATAAAGGAATTATCAAATATTATTTTAATGATAAAATAAAAGTCAATCCAGATTTATATAAGGAACACAATTATGGTTTATGGTATTTTTGCTTAGAAGAAACTGATGGAGCTTTACCATTAAAGATGTTGTCAGATGATAAGGATGGTCTATTAGTTATTACTATTAATGATATAATAAACAAAAAACTCTCAGAAGAAATCTTTATTATACCTAAAGGTATGCCGATAATGAAAAGTCCAAATTAAAAAAAACCACCTTTTAACAAGGTGGTTTTTTTATAAGAACGCTTTTTTAGTTTTAAAGTTCTGAATAACGTTATCGATAAGAAAGAACAGTTTACTTCTGGTCTCCCCCGCTAGTCCTAGTATGGCTAGCGCTAGTTTTATAACTAGTGCCGTCACGCATCCTTAATTAATAGTACTAAATGCAACTGTTTATTGTGGCGGTTTTTTATGCGTATGTATTACGAGCCTTGGCATCACGTA
>JALZVI010000138.1 GCA_023301015.1 Rickettsiales bacterium
ATGTACCGGGAACTAGTAAACGGTGATGTACACGAGGCCGATGCAAAGGGATTCAGTCGTTGGAAAGGGAATACTGTAACAGATCCTTCTATACTTGATATGGTAACCACATGTGTTCGTAGTTTCGACGTGAGATACTCGAATTTGGTTGTTAAAGAAGTCAAGGAGATCAAGACTGGTAAACCATCAAATGGAAAAGATGGTGTAATTTCTTCAGGGGCTGCAGCTGGTATGTCTCTCAATACTAAAAAGACTACCAAAAATGTATTGTCAAAGCTTGCCACCAGTAATAATACTGTTGTACAGAAGGATATTATATTGAAGGTTGTAACGACTATTGTTGTCAGGATCGGAGGGGATGGTTCAACCTATTGTAGGAACAAGGGAGATAAACACACTACCAATAGTGTTTATTTCTGTATAAACGAAGCTGGTATCACACAGAAATGCTTCTCTAGAAAGGATACCATAGGGATTAGTGGTACAAATTGTAAGAATTTCAAATCAGTGTGTAAGCCTATACCACTGTCTTTAAAAAGGGCATTGTTCAAGGAGGAACTTCTTTTAGATACAGATATCGTAGAATCTGGTATGAATAAGAGGACTCTTGATCCTGTTTCTGGTAAGCCTAAAAAGATGTCAAAGAAGAATAAGGAAAAGATTCAGTTGTGGGGGGCAATGTGTTAAATTTATTAAACAGAGTTTTTTATTAATTCAAATAATTATCATATCTACTTTACTCCAAATCAATGATATCACTGTAAAAACTTGTTCTTGCATCTACAAGTTTGGAATTTGCCGCAGCACCTGATGTTGGTAAAATCTCAAGAGTTCTGGTCAACTGGTCAGGAGAAGAGAACTGTCTTGTGAATTCACCATCAGATATATCCTTCCTTTCCTTTTCTACTTTTAATTCTGGTGTGAGTGACTTACTTTCACCTAGAGGTTTTTCAATGGTCACTTCAACTTCTTTGATTGGTTGATCTACAACTGGCTGTTCCTTACCTCCCTTCATTAGGAAGTTATCAGTTGTCATTACAACGTGTGTTACGAGAACTATTGTAAGGAGAAGTTTAACGTTCTGATCTTTTTTGGTCATGTGAAGAGCAACGAGTACGGCCAATAGGATTACATCGATTGCGACTCCCGATAGGGAAGGTTTGGCCACATTGAACATCATTTTGATATTATCTTTATAAATAGTATATATATAAATAACTGAATAATTATACATCTTGAGTGCACGAGAATTTTGTAACATAATCACTTGTTGTCTCATTTAAGCATTGGAATATGAGTCTTGCAGGGGAATCATCAGAGAACATTATTCGAAATATCTTATTCTCTCCGAAGTATATAGCACAGTCGTCAGAATCAAATGATAAACCTCCACTTAACGTAGCGCGTTTGCTGTCTGATATTATAGTGGTAGATGTTGGATTTGTTTTGAATGTTTTTACCATCTCACCGGACACACTGTCAAGTGCTCCGAATGATACGAAACCAGCTCCACCCGATACTTCGTTTATAACAGTAGAAGCCTGTGTAACACTACTGTCAGAGGCATCTGTTACATATGTACGATGGTTTGTTATCGATTCTGTTGATACTGTGTATCTGTTTCTTGCCGCCATTGTTTTTACACACATGTCTCCAGACTGCATAACCTGTGACCCGTACACGGTACCAGTTGGTAAAGACATTTTGTTTGATAAGTAGCAATATTTTAAGGTATTTTTACACCCATTTATTTTGTTACCTGTTATAAACACTTGTCATGGAGAGGATCGTTCAGGGTGCTCTTAAAGGAGGTTTCCATGGGCTATTAGCTGGTATTGTACTAGGTGCAGCAGGCAATGTCATGGCACCCCCGATTGATTACGTGAAAATGTTGACATGGGAGAATAGATATGGTAAGACTACTAAATTCACAAACTTATCTTGTGCTAGTATACTTATTGACGATCTTGTGAAGATACACGAGGCAAAAAAATACAACATTAGTGCATACAACGAGGCATTCCGTAATATACAGAGTGTGATTACACTTTATCATATGGTAAAGACTGGGGCAGATGGTGGTAATGATATTATGATTGCAAACAGGATGAAAAATTATACAGTGAGAGCTTCAAAAGCAATGGAAGCTATTTATATTTCAACTATGTCAGACAATGCACAGATGGCTGTCGATGTTGAAAAGGCTATGATGAATATCCAACTATCCATAGAGGAATTCATAAATATCGCTCGGGAGAATTCGAAAAATTCTCTACCGAAGATTTAATAAAATAATGTTAAAAATATTTTTTTCAATTCATTGATTAATGTTTGATTTAATTTAATTATTGTCGACAAATCTCACAACATTCGAGTATTTCTTGTCGGTAGAAGCAACGAAAACACTACCCTTGAACCTACCAGATCCATAAAATTCGGGGTGGACATTAGTGATACCCTCATTCTGGTGACAACAAGCAAGTACTTGTCTCTTATTGAGACCAGTTTCCTTGTGAATACGATTGATGGAAACAGGAACTTTCTTCTCGGAAAGGTAGTTGTACACCATGTCGTATGCGGGAGTTGTCTCTTCGATGGTAGACATATTTTTATAAAGTTTTAATTTATTGATACACATCACATATATTTTTTTCCCTCTCAATTCTCCGAGATCATGGGGCGAGGGTTACTGTATGGGTTACTTACAGAAACTCCCCTTGTAGTCCTGTTAATCATTACTGTTCGTAGCTTAGTTTCCTTCTCTTCTGGTTTCTTTTCAGAAAGGTTGGATGTTTTTATTGTTGATACTCTACTACCTCTCCCAAGCCCCATCAAGTCTGTCACTCCACTCATTGCACTGTCTCCAGATTTCAATGTCAAGTCCTTTCCGGAAAGAGAAATACTTGCTGTTGGTGCAATTCTTAAGAACGATGGTAGTGTTTTGTTCTGGGGGGCAGCGAAGTTCTTACTTGTGAATGGATTTTCATTGATGGTGTCCTTGGAGTTTTCAAGTGAAAATTGACTTTCACCGTTAAACTGGGATACATCAGCAGCCTTTCTTAGAAGTGGTGCACCACGTATGTTTGTTGCCGAACGTTCTTCCTCTGCGAATGTTTTTTCTGCGTGTGCGTGTTCGGCATTGGAAACGAATGCAGGAGTCATAGACTTCTTACCAGCCGATGCTGTCAATCTCTGGGAATCAGCAGATAGGTTTTCCTTTCCAGTTGTAGTCTTGAAGTCAGAGTTCTTATCTACGTGACCATGACGTACACCACCTGCTGCACCCACAACGGCTGGGGTTGCGACACCCCTTTCCCTGGTAGCAAGTTCGCCGTTTGATCTCCCAACAGGTTGTTCGACATGGGTTCTGTCAATACCTGCTCCCTTTGTGATAGGGAGTGTGTTGATTCGGTCGTCGTGTGCGAGTGTGAACGATTTCTGTATGAGATCATTGTTACTGTTAGCGTTAACGGGTCCTCTGGCGTTTGCTCCGATGTGTTTTTCAAGTAGGTAACCTTCGGCATTGGAAGCATCTAACTTGAATGATGCTGGTGGTATACCTGTCTTTGTTGTTGGACCGGTTGCTGGTCCTGTGTGTGAAACGTGGATTTCCCCCTTGTTGTTGTTAAGGTTAGATGCTAGGGATGATCTGTTAGCACCAGATGCGAAGTTACCCCTTGGTCCTTCTGGTAGTTCAACTACGGGTTGGTCACTTAGAAGGAACTTGTGGTACCTCTTGATTGGGTGAAGTCCTCTACCTTCACCGTTGGCAGTCCATTCCTCTTCAATGGGTTTCTCGAACTGTTTGAAGTTGGAGATTGTAGTCTTTGCCTGGTGGCGCTCACGTTCTCTCATTATAGCAGGTATGTCTTTACCGTAAATGTCATCCTTGTCTGTCTCCTCGCTTGGGTGTACAAGTTCCTTTTCTTCCCTTGGCCCGGCATTTGATACCACCTCGAGTGCCCTCATCCATGGAGTTTTACCTAGGGAGTGGTTCCCGGTTGATTTACTGTCTTGGGGAAAAAATTGATCACCGAAATCTTTTACACCTGTACCATCATCTTTACTTGCTGGGAGTTTCTTGAGTGGTTTTTCCATGACTGTTGCATTTCTAACTGATGCAATGTATTTGGGTAGATCAGCATCAGTCATCTGTGTCTCTGGTTGTACTTTTTCTACTCGGGGTGTGTGATCGGTTACAATTTCTTCGAAGTGTTTGAAGTCTTCCAGTGTTCTGGCTTCCCCGACTGGTCTTAGTTCTGGTTCCATTTCTACAATTGGTTCTACTGTTGGGCTGATTTTAACTGCCTTTTGTTTACTTTCTAGGTATTTGTACCCAACAAGTCCTGTGGATAATAGTACCAATGCAGTATCCATGAGAGATTATTATTAGATACTCAATATTTTTTACTAGTTATATACACTTTTAACCGATTAAAAAATATATTCTTATTATAACTAATATGCAAGTTTTATTAAGATCTGATAATGGTATTGCCGATGTTTCGACTTCGGTTTTACCTAATGGTCACGAAATTGAAATTGAACTTGTAGATGTTTTACCAACTGTACAATTGGAAAATGTGCATGTTGTACCCCACACATCTATTACGATTGGTACCAATTTGTCTTATTCTATATCTACGCCTATTGAACTCCCATTGCACACTTTGTCTTATACTGGGCCTGTTTTGGACAGAATGATATTACCACATGGGCTTATACATCTGACAATT
>JALZVI010000139.1 GCA_023301015.1 Rickettsiales bacterium
GGCTGTAGTTTTTAATGACGCTCTTCGGCCGCTGATGAAATTATATCGTTCAATCGGCACCAAAGCCTTGCGGCCTCAATGGCCTTGCACTTCACGTTGTTCGTGATCATTTGCATTAAGCCCTGAACCAGTAGCCTTGAGCATGTTTCAGCCTGCAAGACGAAGGCGCCGCGAGGGAACAATCAAAAACTAGTGCGCTAGAACAGCGGAACCGTTTTCGTCCTTCTCAACCTTCTTAACTGGCTCAAGCTCAACCGCTCCAACCGGCGCCACAAGCGCATGTTTCAAAACTTCATCGGCTGTCATCACGGGAATTATCTCTAGGTGATTTTTCACGTTGTCAGGAATTTCGGCCAAATCCTTCACATTCTCATGCGGGATTAGAACAGTTTTTATTCCACTTCTTAGTGCCGCAAGCAACTTCTCTTTCAGTCCACCAATTGGCAGAACGCGGCCGCGCAAAGTGATCTCACCAGTCATAGCAACATCTTTACGCACGGCAATTCCTGTCAACACCGACACGATGCTAGTACACATTGCAACACCTGCTGAGGGGCCATCTTTTGGAGTTGCGCCTTCTGGAACATGCACATGAACGTCATATTCTTGGAAGGTTCTTGGCTGAATCCCGAAATCTAGGCAACGGCTGCGCACAAAGCTGGCAGCGGCTTGGATTGATTCATCCATAACTTTTTGGAGGTTTCCAGTATGCACAAACTTACCTTTGCCGGGCGCTTTCACCACTTCAATTTGCAGAATATCTCCACCAGTTTCAGTGTAAGCAAGGCCCGTGGTTATACCGACCAAGTCTTCAGTTTCAGTTTGGCCGAAGCTATATTTGCGAACTTTAGCATATTTTTCTACGTTCTTCACTGTCACTTTCACCGACTTTTTCTTGCCAGAAACAATCTCTTTCACGGCCTTACGCATCAGCCCCGCAAATTCGCGTTCCAAGTTCCGTACACCTGCTTCGCGAGTGTAATAGCGGATCAGATCAAGGACTGCACCGTCAGTTATGCTCCATTCCTTCTTTTCCAACCCATGCGACTTCATCGTTTTTGGGATCAAATGAGTTTTTGCGATTTCAACTTTCTCATCTTCAGTATAGCCAGAAATGCGGATGATCTCCATACGGTCAAGCAACGGACGCGGAAGGCGCAAACTGTTTGCCGTGGCAATGAACATAACGTCTGACAGGTCATAGTCCACTTCCATATAATGGTCGGAGAATTTGTTATTCTGCTCAGGATCAAGAACCTCTAGCAATGCTGACGCTGGATCACCACGGAAATCTTGGCTCATCTTCTCAATCTCATCGAGCAAAAGGAGCGGATTTGACTTCTTCGTTTTCTTCAACGATTGAATAATCTTCCCTGGCATTGAGCCAAGATATGTACGGCGATGCCCGCGAATTTCAGCTTCATCACGCATTCCACCAAGAGCAATTTTTGCAAACTCACGACCCGTAGCTTTAGCGATTGAATAGCCAAGCGAAGTTTTACCAACACCGGGAGGGCCAACTAGGCACAAAATTGGGCCTTTCATTTTGCCAGTGCGGCTTTGCACAGCGAGATATTCCAAGATTCGTTCTTTCACCTGCTCCAAACCAAAATGGTCTTCGTTCAGCACATCCTCGGCCTTAGCAATATCAATCTCAATCTCGCTCGGATCATTCCACGGGATGGTAGTTAGCCACTCAAGGTAATTGCGGATGACAGAAGCCTCTGAAGACATCGGGCTCATCGCGCGGAGTTTTTTCAGCTCAGATGCAGCTTTTTCTTTCGCCTCTTCCGTCATGTCGAGTGATGCAATTTTCTCCTCAAATTCAGCAATCTCGTCTTTTGCGTCATCCTCCACTTCCTTGAAGCCACGCAGGCCTTCTGGCAGGAGTGATTTGCCTTTTTGCTGCACTTGGCTCTTCACCTTGTTGCGCAAATGCTGCTCACTTTTGAGCATCGAAATCTCTGCTTCAAGCAGCGCGCAAACCTCTTCCAAACGCTTCACTGAATCTAACTCTTCCAGAAGCTTCTGTTTCTCAGAAATGCGCACAGATGTGAGGCTGGCTAGCATATCTGCCAACTTCCCTGGCTCAGAGATGTTGCCCGCTTCAGAAAGCATTTGCGGCGGAATTTTGCGGTTTAATTTTATATACTCAGCGAACTGCGTGATAGCCGTGCGCATCAAAACTTCGGCATTATCATCTAGCAATCCCTCGCTCTCAGTCAGCTCTTCAACTTCCGCTTCGGTGATGTCAGAATTTTCGTCAAACTTTTTGACCTTAACGCGCAAATTACCTTCCACCAGCGCATTCACCACGCCATCAGGACGGCGCAAGAGCTGCTGAATCGTTGCGATTGTTCCCACATGATACACATCCGAAAGCTTCGGATTATCATCATTAGGCTTTTTCTGGGTGAGCAACAAAACCTGTCGATCCTCTCCCAAAGCCTTGTCCATCGCCGCGATAGACTTCGCCCTACCCACGAAAAGAGGAGAGATTGTCTGCGGAAAAAGCA
>JALZVI010000140.1 GCA_023301015.1 Rickettsiales bacterium
GGTGTGAGGATTGGTGTGGTGAATACAGCGGTTTCTACATCAACCAATGTGTTGCGGATCCCTGTTGGTAAATTCCCAACGCGCACGCGGCCAAAATTTTGTAGGCCGACAGAGTTTTGCTTTGAATATTCATCAGGCCTCAAACATGCGCCTGCAACATTATTAACCTTTGAGATCTTTGCCTTTGCGACAGCTCCACTTTTGTCATTTTTCTCTGGTGCTGCGAAGAAGTGGCGCAGCTCTATTAAGTCATTGTCATTCTCAGTTGTCACTACTCTCTTATTCTCCGCGATCACTAGATAATATCCTTCGACAGAACGGATGGGCCCAAGCACTTTCCCTGTTCCTTGCGCTTCTATAACGCTAAGTATTTCTTGTGGGATTTGTTTTGTGTCAATCCAGCCAACATTTCCACCATTTCTGCCAGTAGGGCTTTTAGAGTTTTCGCTTGCTAGGCTTGCAAAGCTTGCGCCAGATTTTAACTTATCTTTAAGCTCACGCGCTTGTGCTAAAATCTTTTCTTCATCTGTTGGCAATTCAACAGGCAAAACAATTTCCTTTAGTGAATACTCATCACGAGTTACTACTTGGCTTTCGGCTGTGATAAAATCTTCAATTTCTTCATCGCTAATTTTGATTTTTGGCACGACTTCACGCGCTACGAGATATGACTTTGATATGTCGGCTGTCAACTTTTCATACATCGCAGATCTAGGTACGTTGTTGTCAGTTAGCAGTTTCATTAGACCGCCTGGAGTCATGTTGTTTTGTCGCTCTAATGATGTGATAGCTTCGTCAAGCTGGCTTTGTTCAACTTCGTAGCCAGATTTTTTTGCCTTGGCGATGAATATTTTCTCATCTACTAACTCACGCAAAGCCTGTGGTTTAAAACGTTTTACTGTCTCTGGGTCACCATTCGCGCCGATTGAGATTATCAAGATTTTTAAGCGGTGAAGGAGGTCTTTGTTGGTCACAGCTTCATCTGCAACAGATGCTATAATGCTGATTTTTTCATTGGCATTAGCTGGTAGATTATGCACCGCAAGGAGCATTAGAATCACGAAGAAAGAAATTTTTTTCACTAGAACTCACCCAAGTTTTTTAAACCAACTTGCACACCATAAGATGTTCCTGCTTCAAAGTCACGATCAGAAATGAACTCTCTGCGAACAAAGCCTGTTATGGTTGTGCAGTCTCCTTCATAGCGGATGCCAAATGATGCGTCAATATTCTCATTGCTTGCCAAGTTGCGTCGGCCACCCGCAAGCAAGCTCCAGTCATCGGCAACCTGCAAGTCAATCTCTCCGCTAATCTCTTCGCGATTATCGTCGGGGTTTAGGAAGTCGTAATCTAGGAACAAATAGTTGATGTTGAGTTTTACAGGGTCAAGGTCTGCATTAGCGTCGAACTCGTGGCGGCGAACCTTCAACTCGTCTTTGTCTAGGCGGAAGCGGTATGAGAGGTCGTAATCTTTATAAGCGGAGATGCTCACGCGGCCAACGATGTCTGAAAGATTGTCGTTGAGACCAGAATTAACTGGCAACCCTCTTGGTTCGTTGATTGAATAGCTTTGCCCTGCTGTATAGTTCACGTCAAAGTCAGGCGTGAAATATCCGCCGCGAACTCCATAATGCACGCGTGGGCCGCTTTCTACCAGATCAAGGCCACGGAAGCGGTTGTTGTTGAAGATATTCAGGTCGGAGAATTCTACGTCTTGGCTATCTTCATTCACAATCCCGTCGTTATAGTCTTTATCAGGAGAGATTATGAGCTTGACCTCGGGTTGGAACATAAATTGTGAGCTGCCATAGTTGGCTGCCATTGGCATGCTCCAGCCTAATGAGAATTCTGGAATGAAACGAGTTTCATTTGTGTCAAGAGCGTCGCCCGATTGGTTGTAATAGTCTGTTCTTAAGCTTGCTTGAGCTTCTAAAATCTGCCCGTCTCTTGTAATGTATGGGATGGTGATTCCAGTTTCTAGCGAGAGGCGGCGGTTTTCTGAACCTATGTTGCGCTCAATGGCAAAGCCAGAGAGATTGTTCCAAATTTTGGCGTTCTTGAACAGGTCTGTTTCTGTCTCAAAATGGTTGCGGATATAGGGTAGGGCTATTGGGATTGTATCAGTGTCGTCGTTCTCTAACAATCCTTGGAAGCCAACAAGCTGCACGCTGGAATAGTTGCGGCCGCTGATGCGTTCGCCATAAATACGGCTGGTTAGGAGGTCTGAATTGCTGAAATTATAGCGGCGTAAATATGTGTCATCACTTGCGAGTTCTGCGTCAAACCCAATGTCCCAAGTTTCGCTGAGGTCAAAGCGGCCTTCGCCATTAAAATGTCCGCGCCATTCTTCTTCGCCTTCTTGGCTTTTGAATAGTTCGGACAGTTCACGAGGGCGGGTGAGGCTGGCTTCAATTTCATAGTCGCCATAAACCGTTGAATGGCGATAGTCTCCGGTGAGTAAAACTCCTTCATCGCTGGTGATAGTGGGAGTGAGCAGAAGGTCTTTGTCTTCGTCTATGTTGAAATAATATGGCGCAGCGAAGGTGAGGCCGAGATTGGCATCTGTGGCATATGATGGCGGCAAAAAGCCCGATTTTCTGTCCGCATCGGGTGTTGGGTGGCGGAAATAGGGCGTGTAGAGGATGGGCATGCCGTAAACTTCGAGATAAGCGTCCCTATAGACTATTTCTTGTTTTTCTTCGTCCATAACTATGCTCTCAGCTTTTAGCTGCCACTGAGGGTCGTTGCCCTTGCTAATCTCATCGCGGCAGATGGGGCAGGGTGAGTATACGGCTTTGTCTAGCTCAATGCGGTTGCCGTCAATGCGCCTAGCTTGAGCGGCGGCCATAAGTGATCCATCACTGAGGCGAGCACGGAAATAGTTGATAACCCCTTCGCGCAGATCGTCGCTTAGGACGAAGCTATCGGAAAAAACTGCCAAGTTATCAGAGCCAACTGCGGCAACATTGCCTGTTGCTGTAACTGTTCCGCTGGTTTGGTCGTAGGTGATTTTGTCAGCAAAAATCACGTTCTCTCCCTTCAAGATCTCTACTTTTCCTTCGGCAATAACCAAGTTGTTGTCGTAGTCATAATCTAAATTTGCAGCTTCAATGAACACCTCTTCTTTGGGCTGCTTTGCAGGAAGTTCGACATTTTGTGCAGCGCT
>JALZVI010000141.1 GCA_023301015.1 Rickettsiales bacterium
TATAGGTAAAATCATCACGATAACTATTATCTGGCGCGGTTACCGTACATGCGGAAAAATCGGCCGGAGCACTCGCCGCCGTGCTAAAGGCCACATCTGCGGACTTATGTAGCAAACGCACCAACACATAATCACATATTCCAGCTAATGTGAATCCATGACCTCACATTATTCCCGAATTACCGATTACACCGAAACACATAACGGCTTACTCAAACGCCGCAGCGAGATGTTTAACGAAGCAGAGCGCATAACAGAGCGGCTTGCTGAAATTAAGAATGACATCAAGGCAATGGATAAGACATTGCGCGTACTGGGCTATAAAGGCGACTTAGACGCAATCATGCCAAGGCAGCGCCGTAACGTCATATTCGGGCAAGGTGAGCTGTTAGACGCGCTCATGCTTGAGTTAAGACATGCAGAAGGCCCGCTAAAGAGCCGTGAGCTAGCGCAGAACGTACTTGCATCAACTGGGGATGATATACGGGACAAACGTGCCGTGAGCGACCTAACGCGGCGGGTGAGCAAGTGCTTGAGGGTGCAGCGTGAGAAGGGGGTTGTGTTTGGTAAGCAGGATGAGAGCCGCACCATCCAATGGGTGATGCGGCCCCGCAGTGGTTAGCCAAAGGCGGCTTGATAAGAGCCTTTATGGCGCTTACCTGTGCGAATCTCACTAATGCGACCTGAGTTAGTTTTTAACAATCCTGCAATTTGAGAGCTAGGAAACCCCCGTTTGACAAGCTTGTGTACTTCCACGGCCTCGTCAAAAGTTGGATTGCGTTCTTTGTATGGCTCGATATTGTCGAACATAATAGGCTCCTTTCTGGAGCATTATGCTGAATTAGAGCTTGAGAATTTAAGCAAATCATGTAATTGAAAATTGTCTAGACACCTTCCGTTATAATCAGCGGGTTAAAGTTAGGTCGTGATGTTCAAGCATCACGACCTTATTTTATTTGGCCGATTCGTTTTTGGAGTCGAGTCTTTTTGTTCTAGTTTTGTCCGCGCTGCCAATACCCTTTAAACTTACGAGACTTTGGAGCGTCCATAGCCGCACCGACAATACGTGTAGCTAGGCCCGCAATGTCAGTCTTACGATGGTCTTCAATCCAAGCTGCATGCTCTGCATACTGATAAAGGTACTTAGGGCTAACCCAGTGATGTTGACCCGCAATCATTTTGCGAAGACGGGCAAAGTAAGACTCGACCCAGTTAGTATGCGCGCCGTTATGGCTGTAAGCTTCACTGTGATTGATACGCTTAGTGTCATAGTCCCATGCTAGGGCGTCCCAGTGTGAAGCTTCATCTGAAAAGACCGTTGAACCTTCTGCGATAAGGCCGCGAGCAAGCTCTACACCGTCACGCTCACTACGGCGAACGAACGGCAATGTACGGCAATGTACGGCCCCCACGCTCACGCAGAGCGACAACAACACGGCGGCGGGGTGAGCGGTTGCCCATCTTGCGGCGGTCTAGGCGGTCATTCTTGTAGTTAGCAGGGCGAACGTGGCCACCGACATAGCAACCGTCAATTTCAACTTCGCCTTCTAATGTCTCATGGTCTGTTTCATCCGCTAGGCACTCACGCATTTTATGGCAAAGCACCCAAGCCGTTTTATATTGAACGTCCATAGTGCGAGAAAATTGAACCGCGCTCATGCCCTTAGAGCCTGTCACGAATAGGCAGATCGCCGCTAGCAGGTCTGTGAAATCAAGCTTGCGAGAATGTAGGATAGTGCCGCTTGTGACGCTATATTGGTGGCCACAGCCCTTACATTTGAACTTACGGCGCGTTGTGATGTCATAGCTCTCTGTGCAGCCGCATTTAGGGCAAACTGCCTCACCGTTAGTGTCAGACCAACGAATTTTGCGAAACGTATCATACGCCGCAGATTCGCCCATCTTGTATATTTTCTTCAAAGAAAGGCTACGTGATGCTGCGCTTAAAAGAAAATGCTGTGCCATTATTACTGTCTCCGTTACTTATGTAACGTACATAGTACTATATAGCACTGTTTACAAGTGTAAATGTATCGTTTATGTTACCTTTATCAGTAACAAGGGTGCAAAATGCCAGAAAAGAACGAATATGAGGCCAAAGTGGCCAATTTATTAAAAGCCGAATTAAAGCGCGCGGGCGTGACCTACGGCGAATTGACCGCCAAGCTGAATGCTATGGGCGTGGATGAAAAAGAGGTGAATATCCGCAATAAGCTATCGCGGGGGAAATTTAGTGCGGTGTTTATGGTGCAATGCTTACATGCGATCGATGTCGATACGTTGAGATTGTGACTCTTCCCGAATCCTATCAACTATAGATTTTCTACCCTTGCGGAGTTTATAGGATAACCACAAAGACAAACCGAAGAATAGTATCGCGATTGGGGCTACAACCCAGAACACGGCTAAAGCGCCGTCTGGAACATCAGATGACATAACCAGAGATCTTTACCGACGTCTAAAAAAAATAGCGCTATCCCTGTTGTCACTGAAAAAGTGGCTACAGATGCATCATTTAGAATGCTTAGTGTTGTCAGCTCATTTTCCGAAATGGAGTGAAACCGCATATTTCTGCGAGGGTTTACAGGGTTTATGCCTTCAGGAGTCGCGTCCTCCACAGATTCAGCCGCATGGCCCATATTTTCATCT
>JALZVI010000142.1 GCA_023301015.1 Rickettsiales bacterium
GTTAAAGCACCAGGATTTGGTGATCGCAGAAAAGCAATGCTTGAAGACATCGCTATCCTAACAGGCAGCCAAGTTATTTCAGAAGAATTGGGCATCACGCTCGAGTCTGTAACTCTTGAGCAATTGGGAACAGCAAAGAAAGTTTCTATCGACAAAGAGAACACAACAATTGTTGACGGTGCTGGCAAAAAAGCTGACATCAACGCACGCGTAAAGCAGATCAAAGCGCAGATTGAAGAAACATCTTCTGACTATGACCGCGAGAAATTGCAAGAGCGTTTGGCCAAATTGGCTGGCGGCGTTGCTGTTCTTAAAGTTGGCGGCGCAACGGAAGTTGAAGTGAAAGAAAAGAAAGACCGTGTGGATGACGCATTGGCCGCAACACGTGCCGCGATTGAAGAAGGAATCGTACCAGGTGGCGGAACAACATTGCTTCGTGCAACTGTTGCTCTAGACAAGCTTTCATCAATCAATGCCGACCAACAAGCTGGTATCAACATTGTGAAACGCGCATTGCAAGCACCTATCCGCCAAATCGCTGCAAATGCAGGTTTGGACGGCGCAGTTGTTGCAGGCAAAGTTTTGGAAGGAAAGCTTGGATTTGATGCACAAACGCTGGAATATAAAGACCTCGTGAAAGCGGGTATTATTGACCCAACAAAAGTTGTGCGCACAGCATTGCAATCTGCAGCATCAATCGCAGGCCTGCTAATCACTACTGAAGCACTAGTTGCTGACGAAGATAGTGACGACGCAGCTCAAGGTGGCGGAATGCCAGACATGGGCGGCATGGGCGGCGGAATGCCAGGCATGGGCGGAATGGGCTTTTAAGAACCCCAAACGTTTAAATCATAAAAAGGTCGGTGAGCAATCACCGGCCTTTTTTGTTGGCTATTACATTTCGATTGCGATAACCTGCCGTTGTTATTCGTTATGTTAAATCGTAACTTCAGTGAATTTGCCACATCAAGTGGCGTAAACTAAAAACTATAAAAACAAAATGATCGAATTCTTAAATTCAGAAGCTTTCCCTTGGGCAAGCAATTCAGGCATAGCTTGGGGCTTCTTAATAGCAGCTGCTATACTTTACTTCCTTGATATAAGTGAAGAATTAGCAGTAGTTGCAGCGCTCTTCGCTGCTTTCTTCTTCTTTTTACCGTACATCACTTGGGGGCTTGTTATTATAGCATTCGCCTCGGTAATCCTCTACGGGATATGGAAGGGCTTTAACAAGTTCTGTGACAGCCGTGTCGAAGTAGAAAGACTAAAGAATAAGCGCCTCTCGAAGAAAGGCAAAAAAGACTAAACTAACCACAGATGGCATGAGCGAAAGCTTGTGTTGTCTGGTCGGCTTGGCAAAACAAAACCTCACCACCTCAAAAAACACATATTTCTTGCTTTTTCAGCGGTTTTCCGCTGCAATGATGCTGTGGAAATTTTGAAGAAAATCAAGAGTGAGCAGATTATCCGCCTTGCCAAAGCGGTGGGGCTAATTTCTATGGCGCCTGTCACCGTAATCACCGTATATGCCCTGCTGGGGCGGATGGCATATGACCATGCCGCGATTGCGATTTTGACAATCTTTGTCGGCATTTCTGTTTTCATCCAACCATTCCTCAGCAACATTCATGCGCTAACAGACTATGTGAACAAGCTCGCGCAAGATAAGGCGGCCGAAGCACCTGACTTGAGCTTTTTGAACAATGTAGAAGAGCTTTCTGCGGCGGTGAACGCGCTGAATGAGTCATGGGAGCAACGCAAAAATCAGCTTGAAGCAGCGCTGGCGGAGAACAAAATTGTAATCGAGGTTTTGCCCGACGCCCTGTTCATTATGGACAACAACCAGCGTATTGTGCGCACTAATGCGATGTCACGTCATATGTTTGGGCATCGCTTAACTGGCAAAAACATTGATGAAGTCTTGCCGATTGACGACCTCTCCATGTCTATCAAAAACGTTACTCAGATGAATGAGGTTGAGTTCAATTTGGATGGCGAAATTCCGCGCGAATATATTGGCAAGGTAACAAAGTTCCCAGTCAACTCGCCTTCGCATACGGACACGATTTTAACCCTGCATGACCTCACCGAACTAAACCGCATCCGTCGTATGCGCGCCGATTTTGTAGCCAATGCTAGCCACGAGATGAAGACACCGCTGGCGAGTATTATCGGTCTGATTGAGACATTGCAGACTAGTGCTAAGGACGACCCAAAGGCGCAGAAGCAGTTCCTCGCTATCATGGCTGAGCAGGCTGACAGGATGAAGCGATTGATTGCGGACTTGCTCTCCCTTTCAAAAATTGAGGCGCAAACAAACTTGCCTGACGGCGATGTGAATATAGAAAAAATCTTGAAAGAGGTGAAGCGTTTTTGCGAATGGTCGGCGGAGCAGAAAAAAATCGACATCAATGTTTCCATCAGCAATAAGCTCCCTCACATCACTGGAGACAGCGACCAGCTAGCACAGGTTTTCACCAACCTAATCACCAACTCTATCAAATATGGGAACGCAGAAAGTGCCATTGAAGTAAAAGCGAGCATCACACGAAAACTGCCCGTGGAGCTAAACGACAAATTTGATAAGGCGATCGAGATATCTGTTGAAGACAAAAGCGCTGGAATTGCACAGGAGCATATTGAAAGACTCACCGAACGTTTTTACCGCGTTGACTCTGCACGAACACGCAAACTTGGCGGAACAGGCCTAGGGCTAGCGATTGTGAAGCATATCCTGAACAGGCATAATGCGGCGATGCGGATTGAAAGCGAAATGGGAGTGGGTAGCAAGTTC
>JALZVI010000143.1 GCA_023301015.1 Rickettsiales bacterium
TTATCAAATTCATGTTCAATTTCTTCTCGCTTAGCTTTCGCTATATTCTCACTCAAAGCGTGCTTGCCGCTGCCGTTGCTATTAGTCAAAAACGCCAAGTCAAAGCCCTCTTGTATGCTCAGCCCCACAATAGCACAGCTTGAGTCTACACTATTACTCTGCTCAACCAGCTTTTCACCCAAAGCCTCGAGCCTTCCAAGAATATCCTGTCGCAAGTTGCCACCGCCAATAAAACCAAAATGGCAATAGGCGTGCTGCCCCGCTTCACTGTAGCCAATCGTCCTAACTTTCGTCGCGTCTGTTGATAGCGACTTTTCCTTATCCGCCTGCTCAACAACAACCCGCTCCCCTGCTCGCGAGCCAACCGTTCCTGCATCTCTGCAAGTGCTATACTCAAAAATTTGATCCATCGCCTCACCCAAACGCGAATGGCCAAAATGGATACCTTGATAATACTCCAGCTGCGCCGCAGTTGAATTAACAATCTCCTGAATTGGAGTTGCCGAGTTCGTAAAATCAGCCTGCCCTCTCCTTGCAGGAGTGATATGCTCTTTGCCATTCCAACGTTTTGACGCCACAAGCCCATGGCACAACAACTCACCAATATACGCCGCCGCTGAAGCCGTGCTGTTTAGCAAAGCAAAATTATCAATCCCCTGAACCGTATCTTTGATAAAGTTATACGTTCCCTGCATGTTCAATTGCGCGCGATAACTCTTGCCACCTTTACGCATAGAATCCGTCTGAGAACCACCTTCATAAATACGGCAACCCAAGCCATATTTATGCGCAACTTCAATACCAATTCTGTGAGCATCGCCAATTCCACCACGCGCAGCAGTTGTCCCGCCGCGACGAGTATTGTCACTATGCGCAAGCTGGAACTCAAAATATATAACATCTTCCAAGCCATAACGCCCTGCCGTTTGATTCCGAATAGCGTTATCAACTTCGCCTTTCTTTGCATGAAAATCTTTCTTCGATGGGTCTAAACTCTTTATTTTCTGCTCAAGCTCATCACTCAAATCGAACTTCGGATCTTCCTTAAATTTATCAAGCGAATAGCCAACTAAGTAGCTGAAAAACTCCTTGTCAGAAACTATCTCTTCCAGCGTCTTGCCAATATCAAGCAAAATCTCTGGCTCTTCAAATAGCGGCAATGCCAAAATCTGCTTCTCCAACCCAAGTGCCTTCAGCAGCACCAACATCTCTTTCAACTGCTGCGGCTTTTCTGCCTCGGCAAGAACTTGCGATGGGAACATATCTGGATTTCTCGCAGCAGATTGCAAACGCGCGATTGTGTTATAGAAAATAGCATTATTCGTATCGCCAGTATCCGCATACTGATAATCCGCCGCTTTCGCTTCATCTGGCACTTTATTCATAGCGCTAGCAACTCTGGCTTTCAAAACATCCAAGCTCCTAGGGTCTAGCAAACCATTCAGCACAGCTTGCTTTTGCTCGTCATCCAAATCTTCATAGCCCTTGCCAGAAACGCCAGAGAACTTCTCCACATCAGCTTCTGTCAGAAACTTACCAATCACAAGCGCCAGCAATTCCGCCGTTTCACGAAATTCGATATGACCAAGCGAAACGCCCCAGTCACGAACATCCCGCAACCCTTCCAGCGCCGCCGCTTCTTTGCTCGCATCATATCTATTCTGGAAAAACTCGCCCAATTCCTTATGGAGCTTACCGGTTTCCTCAGCATCCAAATTCGCCAAATTCTCAAGACGCCCCTTAAGTTCATCAGTTTTAGAATCCTGCACAAGCTTGCCTAGGATTGAAATAAACCTATCCGCCGCAGCCTCGCGCCTTCTCGGAATAGCCGCATCCAAACTCGCCGCCGTAATATTCTGATTCCCATCCTTATCTCCAGATGATCCCCAATCGCCATGGCTAGTCTTAATCTCCAGCTCAGCAGGGTTATATTCATCGCCAAACTTGCGGCTCAAAGCCACGTCAAACATGCGATAAAGCTCATGCCCACCTTCGGCAATTGCCAGCATATAATGCGTCATAAAATCAGCTTCATCGGCGGGGGTTAGGTTCTTATCCACAACAGCAGTGAAGTCGGGGGCATTAAACGCCTCCAGGCATTCGTCAACCTTGCTCCCATCATCCGCAAAAAGGCCGTTTTGCAAGTCACGCATCAAAACCGCATATGGCAGCTTGCCCACAAATGTTGGATGAGCCGTCAGAATCCTCTGAACCTCGACAGTTTGTATATGCTCAAGCATTTGCTCCAGCGTCAAATCTTCCGACAAAGTATCAACCGTGCCATCAACAATATCCTGCATCGCGCCAGAATTGAACGCCGCCTTCAGCTCTGCCATTTCATGCAAACTATGCAGCATCCCCGTAATATCCAAAAGCTTCACGCTTTCCTTCACAGATAAATCCTTGCCCGCAATCATCTCCTGCAACTTCGCCTCACGCTGCGCAAACAAAGGCTCTTCAGAATCTGCATCATAACCAAAAGCACGATCGCCATGCTCAATGCTGTTCAAATAGAACTCACCAAATTCCGCAGCAATCTCAGCAACCTGCTCGCTTTCAATGCTACGCAGCAAGCGCTCCCAAAGGTTCTTCCTAATTACGCTAGCCGATTTTGATGCAAGTATATCCACTTCACTCCTGTTAATTTTACTTAACAGTTTCTATATTATACATAAAGCTATGTCAACGCTTAATGCACGGGATATATCGCAATATTAGCACAAGCAGGCTTACCTGCTCTGCACACTCATGGCGGACCACTCCATAAAACCAACATCGTTATTAATTTTTTTGAATGTAGCATAATCCGTGATTGTCTTGAACATCTTAGCTATATCACCCGTCGCATTAGCTTCTGGGTGCCATTGCATACCTACAACCATAGACTTCTCAGGATTTTCAAAACCTTCCATAATAGGAACATCATCCCCAGCTAAAGATATGGCAGAGCATTTCAGACCACCTGGCAACTCATGATCAGCTCCTAAAATTATCCCCTGGTGATGCTTACTAGTTTCACTAACAACTATCTCCTCATCATAATCACGAGGCAACCCTAGAACAGTCTTATACAAATTATGAGTAATCGTACCGGGCTTTATTCCAACATCATGAGCAACATTTTTATTATTAATTATTGGAGACTTTCTTCCAACCAACAAATCTTCTACAAAACCACCTGCAGCATACTCAACATTAAAATGAGATTCCTCCCCATCGTAAAACTCTGCACGATGCACACCTCTAGTTTTTTCAGGTACATGCTGCGAGAACATACCATTAATCTCTTTCTTCGGGGTCATCATCACCATGCCAAGCTGATAGCCTCTACATATCATCAAGATTGGCTTGTCATGCTCCAAAGCAGTTTTTATCATTGCCGACTCAACCTCATCACGAACGCAAAGCTCGCCACGTTTATCTGTAAAAGGGTGAGGTTCTTGCCCATAATATTCAGGTTTAATATCATAACCGCCAGGTATAATTACCAAATCAGCTTTAGCTGCTCTTTCTTTGGCTCTTTGAACTAATCCAGTTACAAAAGAGTCTCTCCTATGCGCCTGATCAAGAGGGACTTCGTGCAAGATTCTCTGAACCTCGACACCACAAGCATGACGCAAAATCGGGGGGAGATAGGCTGAGATTTTCCCAGCACTAATATCGCTCATAATTACATTAAGGTCTTTCAGGCGCTGCTTTTGCATAATCACTCTTCCTTTCGTTTTCAACTCTTTCAGCAAAATCTACTAGCTCTTTACTACGATCAACAATTGCACCGCGTTTAACTACATTTGGACTATGGTCCATATCCACGATCTTACTTAACTTTTCTCGCCTCGCAGACATTCCATGGCGTCTTCCATAGTAGTTCTCTGCCATTTTCAAACTCTTGGTCATAACTCTCTCAGCTTCTTCTAGAGAAAGAGGGATTTTAAAACGCTCTGCCAGAAGCTTTTCTTCCGATAAAGGCTCAACATCTTCGCCTGCAGCTCTTGCAATCTGCCGCTCGCTCCACATCTCCAAACCATCCGCAAAAATGCGTATATTTGCTTCAATCAACTCATATGCCATCACCGCAAGCTCGGGATAAGCCGTTCTGTTTGGATGCCCGGCCGCCTCTGGCCCTGCAACCCTAACTTCTAGCCTTAGCGGCCCAGAATCAGCATTATTACCACTAACTCCATCTTCAACTCTGCCGCAAACCCTGCCAGCACCACGGAAAATTGCTGTTGGATAATTACCGCGCTCTTTACGATTACCAACCCTAATGCTTTTAGGCCCAAGCAGCTCAGCATCAGTGAAACGAACATAGCAACTTCTAGACGGCGCAAAGACCGGAAATGCATCTCTAACATTAGCATTGCAAGCATGCCCTACGCACAGAGCTAGCTCACTCAAGTCCTTTTCTTCTCCGCTCCCAAAAGTTTGAGCAGAAAGCAAGTCTTCGCCACCAGCAAATAAGGAGGTATTTAGATGAATACTTGAAGAAGTTGTTTCTTGGTGCGGACGAGTTGCAAGGCTGATTCTTTTCAAGCCAACTCCTTCTGCAGACTGAATCAATCGCTCATAAACAATATCTAACCATCTCGCGGCGCCAACTGAATTAAGCGGAGGACAAACAAGCTCTTTTTGGCTAAATGCAACCATTTCCGGTTTACGTTCAAATGTTGAGCCATCTTCTCTCTGCCCAAGACCATGCTCAACACCCACCTGCATACGTATATCAGGCTCCATATCAACACGAACTCCTTTTTTTCCACCACCAAAAAGTTCGTTAAGGCCTGCGTGCTGAGCCTTTTTAGGCATGTAGCTATCTCTCTTGCCCTCGGACCGAACACCCGATTGCGACATCATTTCAAATCTCTTCTGCGCAGACTCTTTTCCAGCAACTGTATTGAATTCCACCTCAGTCCCCACTCTCAACTTCAACTCCTTTGGGGACGAGATAATACCATGCTCCATCAATAATTCAGCAATCTTATCCAACTGCATATTTATCAAAGCTTCTGTTCTTTCTATATCTTCTGTTCTTGTAATTCCTGACATGGCCGTTGTATTAACGCAAATTAACAAGGACGTCAAACTAAACTTAAAAAAACATGCATTTAACCACTAATGTAGCATTTTTCTGCTCGAATTCCTCCATAATAGTCCATAACGATGCTTATTCAGAATTTTTATCAATAAAACTAGGTTATTTTTCATTTCCCACTTGATATGATAATTGTTTGCTGCTAATTACTCCATCCTATCCAGTGCGGGGGTGTAGCTCAGCTGGTTAGAGCGCTGCCCTGTCACGGCAGAGGTCGCGGGTTCGAATCCCGTCACTCCCGCCATTTCTCTTCCAATAGAATCCGATGAAGTAATAAGAGCTAGAGATAGCCTTACTACTTAAGGCTCATTACCTTCAGCAACAATCACAAAGCAAAGGCCGCAGCTAATCTACGCGCCAGCCCCACACAAACTAGTTACCTTTACGCCGAGCATTCATTGCCATCTCGTTATATATAAGCTCTATCTTAGCAAACACTTCCTTTTCAACCGCATTTTTATCATAGCCCTCTTCCGCACCCTTCTCATAAACAATCCAAGGGAAATCAAAATATGTTATTTCCAGCTCAGGGTTGCCGTTGAATAGCTTGAAATGCGACAGATGGGATTCAAAAACAGCATCCCATCTACCGGTAATCACCCCCTTATGCTCGGGAAAAAATGCATCGCCCTCAATATCAAACGGATAATGGCCAATAAGCCTTGGGTCTACCTTCAATACTATTATATCACCAATATCCTTCGTCTCTTTGGAGTAATACATTATCAGCTCTCTGCCTGATATCAGAGAGCCCGTTCCTGCGTCGGTTATAATATTATTCTTCCCATCCAAGAACGCCTCGAGCCTTGCAAAATTGTCGCCAAAAGCCCAAGTGAAGTTTTTCGAAGAAAGCACCTCCAGCGCCACACTACCCCTCCTATATAACTCCGCAGAGCTTGAAGTGATGGACAGAGAAAATATTAGCAAAAACCCTATATAACGAGCGTTTTTCAGCTTAAATATCTGCGCAATTTTGTTCAACCCATAACAGCTTGCAATCGTGAACACCAACCCTGGTATTGCGGTGTAGTAATATATAGCCTTCTTATCCTCCACATGGCTCGACAAAACGTTCAGC
>JALZVI010000144.1 GCA_023301015.1 Rickettsiales bacterium
ATTGTAAATTTGTCGCTCTCTAGCAAATACATCAAGTTCAAGCGCTCTGCTGCTTCCTTGATCTTACTCTCACGACCAACCAAAATTGTTGAGCCATAGCCATTATTAATCCACTGGGCAGCCGCACGGATTGTACGATCTTCCTCACCTTCAGCAAACACAACGCGCTTAGGGTTTTTCACCAAGCTCTGATAAATCATGTTCATTGAGTTCGCAGTTGGGTTCAAGCGCGCCTTCAGCTCTAGCTTATACGCATCCCAATCTTCAATCGGCTTGCCCGCAACACCAGTTTCCATCGCAGCTTTTGCAACAGCCACAGGAATTGTATAGATCAAACGCGGATCAAACGGCGTTGGGATAATATATTCCTGCCCATAAACCATTTGGCGTCCTTGATAAGCCGCTGCAACTTCGTCAGGAACGTCAGTACGAGCCAACTCAGCCAGCGCACGAGCCGCTGCAATCTTCATTTCCTCGTTAATCGCACTTGCACGAACATCCAACGCACCACGGAAAATATATGGGAAGCCCATAACATTATTCACCTGATTCGCATAATCTGAACGTCCTGTCGCAATAATCGCATCGTCACGAACTTCTTTCACTTCTTCTGGAGTGATCTCTGGATCAGGATTAGCCATCGCAAAGATCACGGGATTTGGCGCCATTCCTTTTGCCATTTCCTTCGTCACCGCACCTTTAGCTGAAAGACCCAAGAACACATCCGCCCCGTCCATCGCCTCTGTCAGCGTACGCTTCTCAGTCTCCACCGCATATTTTGATTTCCACTGATTCATCGAAGCTTCACGCCCCTGATAAATCACGCCTGTTCTATCACACAGGTAATAATTCTTCACGCCCAAATTGATCATCAAATCAAGACACGCAATTCCCGCAGCCCCTGCTCCGTTCACAACCACGGTCATTTCCTCAATCTTACGTCCAGAAATATGCGCCGCGTTAATCAAGCCAGCCGCACAAATAATCGCCGTTCCATGTTGGTCATCATGAAATACAGGAATATCCATCAGCTCTTTGAGCTTCTCTTCAATAATAAAGCAATCTGGCCCGCCAATATCTTCAAGGTTAATTCCACCCCAAGTTGGCCCCAAATAACGCACAGCGTTCACGAACTCATCAATATTCGTCGTGTCCACTTCAATATCCACAGAATCAATATCCGCAAAGCGTTTGAACAACACAGACTTCCCTTCCATCACAGGTTTAGAAGCAAGCGCTCCCAAATTCCCTAGGCCAAGAACCGCAGTACCGTTAGTAATCACGGCAACCATGTTTCCTTTCGCCGTATAGTCATACGCCTTTGAGGGATCGTCAAAAATCTCTTCACAAGGAGCAGCAACACCCGGAGAATATGCCAAAGCCAAATCACGCTGAGTCAGAAGCGGTTTAGTCGGCATAATGCTAACCTTACCCGGCACGCCATCCTTCATATGAAAGCGCAATGCTTCCTCTTCAAAATGCGTACGTTGTCTCTTCTCAGTTTTTTTCTCTGTCATATATTCCTCAAATTTTCTCTGGCAAATCACACCGCAACGCAGCACAAACCCAGCCGTTTAATAAGGTATATAATCTATTCAGAATTCGGATTTTGTAAAGCGTTTTGTTTTAGCGGCCGCCCCTAGCACCTTTTGCGTGTTCAGCGTCGATTCCGGGGGCACCGTTGGCGAATTGTTTAACTAACTTACTAACATCCCCCCTGTTTTTAACATCAGCACCAGCAAGAGAAAGGGCAGCGGCTGCACGGTCATCATACTTATCTTCCCCCACACCTGACTTTTTGAGAAAGCTGGAAACTTCTGCATGGCATTTAACTCCGTCAACTACAATGCCCCTTAGCTCATTACGGTCATTCACAACAACAGCACCCAACGCCATCATAGTATCCACAGACTCCTTAGTCACAACAACCAAGTTCTCTACACTAGCAGTCCAATTCTTTGTCAAATTCTTTGCCCAACTCTTTCCCTCTTCCTCACTCTTATCAGAACGAGCTACAGAAGTAATATTAAAATTATGAGGCTTTTCCACTTCTTCACCATCTGCCATATCCTTCATTTGCGCTTCTGTAAAATGCCCATCCAAACGTGACTTCAAATCCTTAGGGTTATTTGTATAAATAACATAGTCTCCGCGCTCGCTATGCCAAATCAAAATTAAATCACTAAATGGGCTACTATTAATACTCCTAGCATCCGCCGAACCTACACTTTGCTTTTCCACTGCTTCTACCATAATCCATCTCCATAAAAATTTAATTAACCCTTCTTAACGACTTGCTCCCACTAAGTCAACAGAAAAACTTACTCATGTTAATGTTTTACTCTTATCCACAACCACTTGCAAAACTCCCTCACCTCTCCTATAAATCAATCATGCCCAAAACCGCCGCAAAACCAGCGCCAAAACACACGCCTATGATGGTGCAATATCATGAGCAGAAAGAGCGCTACCCAGATTCGCTGCTATTCTTCCGCATGGGCGATTTTTTTGAGATGTTCCATGACGACGCCGTCATCGCCGCCAAAGAGCTAGACATCGCGCTCACCAAGCGTGGCAAGAAGGATGATGAAGCAATCCCAATGTGCGGCGTGCCCGCCCACGCCTATGAATCATACCTGCAAAAACTCATCCGCAACGGCCATAAAGTCGCCATCTGCGACCAGCTAGAAAGCCCCGAAGAAGCCAAAAAACGCGGCGGCTACAAAGCCATTGTACGCCGTGAAGTTGTGCGCGTAATCACCCCGGGAACGATTACCGAAGAAAACCTGCTAGACTCCAAACGCGCCAACTTTTTACTATCAATGGCAAAATCTGGGCAGCAATACGCACTCGCATGGGTTGATATCTCCACCGGCAGCTTCCAAACCTGCCAAGTTTCGCGTGAAACAATCAGCGCCGAATTCGCCCGCCTTTCGCCATCAGAAATCCTCCTCTCCGACGAGCAGCTATACGACGAAAACATGTTTGAAATCTACGGCGATTTCAAGAATTTACTGACCCCACTTTCCGCCAACATCTTCCAGTTCAAACGCACAGAGAACAAGCTCAAGAGCTTCTATAAGGTCATTTCCTTGGAGAGCTTCGGAAGCTTGGGAAAAGCCGAAATTTCCGCCTGCGGAGCGCTGCTTGAATATATCGAACTAACGCAAAAAGAAGCACTTCCCAACCTCGAATTTCCGCGTCAGCAAAACCAGCAAAACTACATGCAAATCGACGCCGCTACCCGCAAAAGCCTAGAGCTAACACACGCAACCGATGCGGAAAGCAAAACGCTCCTATCATGCATAAATTTCTGCAAAACCTCCGCTGGCGCAAGGCAACTTTTTGAATTCCTCTCCTCACCACTCATCTACGCAGAAGGAATCAACGCCCGCGCCAATTGCGTAGAATACCTACACAATAACAAAGAGTTATTGCAAAAAGCTCAAGCAAGACTTCAACAAACTCCTGACCTAGAACGCGCAATGTCACGCATCGCCACAGGCCGCGCCGCACCACGCGACATGCTAAGCCTACGCCAATCCCTAACCATGGCGATGGACCTAAAAGCGCTTTTCAACCGCAGCGATTTACCACAACTCCTCAGCGAAAACACCGCCGCCCTCAACCCACAAATTGACCTCCTCTCACAACTTGTCGATGCATTCCGCGACGAAGTTGGCGTGCATCTAGCCGACGGCAATTTCATCCGCGAAGGCTACAATTCCGAACTAGACCGCCTAGTGAATTTGCGCGATCATTCTCGCAATTTAGTAAAAGACCTGAAAGCCAAATACGCCGAAAAAACAGGCATCTCAAACCTAAAAATCAACCACAATAACGTCATCGGGTTCTACGTTGAGATCCAAGCCCAACATGCTGAAAAACTTGACGAATCTTTTATCCACCGCCAAACAATGTCCAACGCCATGCGCTACTCCACCGAAGAGCTAGGCAGTCTGCAAACCCAAATCTTAAACGCCCGCGACAGCGCCTTGCAAATTGAGCTAGGAATCTTCCAAGAAACCGCTGCCAAAATCATCGAAAAATCAGAAGCACTCACAACCACCGCGCGTGCTTTAGCGTTCATCGACGTAATTGCAAGCCTCGCCGAGCTAGCCACAACCCACAATTATGTCCGCCCAAAAGTTGACGACTCCAACGCATTCGAAATCCGAAAGGGAAGACACCCTGTGGTAGAAGTCATGATGTCGGGCGGCAACGAGTTCATCGCCAATGACTGCAACCTAAATATCGCGCAAAATTTATGGCTCCTAACCGGCCCGAACATGGCAGGTAAATCCACATTCTTGAGGCAAAATGCACTCATCACCATCCTCGCCCAAATTGGCTCGTTCGTACCCGCCGAGGCCGCGCATATTGGCTGCGTAGACAGAATTTTCAGCCGCGTCGTCTTTATACCGATCGAATGGGCATGGGTTTCATCAAAAAAGATCACC
>JALZVI010000145.1 GCA_023301015.1 Rickettsiales bacterium
CCGAAGTGATCGCTCCCAGGAATCAGCCCCTGCAGAGACCAAGATTCTGGGTCATACCCGCTCGAGACATTCCCCGACCACCAGAGGACTCGCAAACCTTAGTGCAGCGGTCGTTTCCCGGACAGGGTTTCGGCGAGTTCCTTTACCCGAGAGGCTTAGCACGACCTAAACTGGAAAATCCACCCACTCCAAACCGCCCCACCCCACCGTAAAACCATTGAAGACACGGAGATTAAGAAGACTTCACTACGCTAGGTGTCTGGCATCTTAGTGCAATCTCACTAGAACAGTGAGCCGAGAACATTTTGAGTCTGCACTCGTCCAGCCTCTACTTCGACGGCATTTTTAATCTCCTGATAAACCTCAACCCCCGCACCGAGAATCTCAATGGATGCGACGACGGTAAATTTAGCAGTTTCTGATCCGTCGAGACACCATCCTTTGTGGGCATGAACAGCGACCCCAAGGACCTCGGGGAGCTCAAAGCTTCTTGCGAAGGCCCAATCTTTCTGGACGGTGCCATTCTGTCGAGTGACTCCTGGGGTCTGGCCGTCTCCCGTTCTTTTCTTACCAAGAGTCCATGCAAAATTACCGCTACCAGTATCTTCACGATCAAAGTCCTTCAGGGCGCGGGCGCAGAAGGATTCGAAGGTTTCCTCCTTTTTGCTGGCAACCCAATCGAGCCAAACGCTGAGATACCCTCTCCTGGATTTCCGCGTCCTTCGCGGCTCTGCAGAATATGAGAGAGTGACATCGATCCGGACTTCGTGATCCTCGCCCGGTCTTCTTAAACTCGCGGGAATTGGTATGCCAAAGATGCAGCCCTCACCGGCATGAGCTTCGCAAACGCCTTCGGTAATTAAGGTGATACGGTCTTCAGAGTTCTCGCTGGCACGTGCCAGATTTGGAATTCCATAGCCGATTGAGCGTGTGATTTCTGGGCGTTCACTCACATCAGCCTCTTCCGCCCACTGAGGCCAGCGCGCCGAATTTACGATAAGAGCACGGTAGAGCAAGGGGCTTTCATCTGGAAAAAGCGCCGCCAGATGACCGGAAATATGAGAAATTCTTGGCGCGGAAAAGGAAGTGCCAACCGCATCTCGCGCATGGGCTGCTCCACCGTCGAGGGTGGAGCGGAGCATCTCCGGGCAGACTTCCGGAGGGAAGGTTAGCGAGGGAGGACTGCTTGTGTCTTTTGCATAATCTCCTCCGATTTCCACAACCTCGGGCTTGATGCTTTTCCAGAGACCAAATCCCGAACGGCTAAAAGCGGATGGTCTTCCGCTTGGCGAAATTGATTGCACCGATCCATTCTCGAAATAGTCGGCTGAGACTGATCCGACGGTTAGTGCCTGGAGACTCTGTGCTGGATTGGCGATTCTGCTGGAGGACTCGTAGAGATAGTTTGGATAGATCGTTCCGTTCTCAAGGTGATCCGCAATTCCTGGAGCATTTACGGCACTCCGACCGACGAGATTCCCAGCGCTCTGGATGAATAGAACTCCTCGGCGATGACTGATCCGATCAATCGTGCAGGCCCAAATGGACATGCGTGACGTACGGCAGGCACGGGTTGCCGCGATTGAATGTTGGTAAAGGCGGGTGCCGGTCTCGCCCAGATAAAAGCTGACAATCTGCTCTAGCACCTTCGCTGGGAACAGGCCCACGGGCAGGTGGTTGTTTTCATCGAGGATTCGGGCATTTTGAAGCCAGAATGGAGCTTGGTGTAAATCAGCTTTCGGAATCTCATCATGGTAGAGACAAACGCCACCAACCCGGGTTCCGTGGCCACCTCCGGGAACATAGTCAGCTACTTCATCAGAAGGTTTGTTTGGGATGAAGCATCGTGACCGGGTGACATCGACGGCACCGTCCAGCCAGCGATGGCCTTCCTGCATTCCACTGTCGATCACACAAATACATGGAGAAGACTCATCGGGGTGAGCCAGCGTAAAAGAATCCGAGGCATCTCCCGACTCGTTCACTCCACCCAAGGGATTTTCCACGTGGTCTGGAATACTGACCTCGAATAGGTTAGGGATGTTGGTCACCAAATCTACGAACCCTCTGCCGCTCATTCGAATACGGACAGAAAAGCTGTCGCAAAACTCTACCGCGCCATCATCGGTGATCTGAAGAATCTCGCCGCCGTAATGTGATACCAGAGCTTCTATTTCAGATTCTCTCCGCATTCTTTCCTCATCCCAGTCCTGCGCAAATTGTCGTAGTTCAGCTTCGTGCTCGGCAAGCTTCCCTTCGTATTTCTCAGGACTCTTGGGAGTTTTCCGGGGACTCGCAGGTGGGTTGAAGGAGGCAGATTCAACTGAAATATCGAGAAGGCAGTCGGTATCTGGTGGAAAAGGCCAATGTGGGAAGAGTTCTTCACCAAGAATCTGACTAATTCGATTGCGTGACGAACGGTCAGTTTCGATGTCGAGAATACGCGCAATCTGGCCCGATCCGGAGATTTTAGTTGAAAACTTCTCCGCCAGATCGAGGACCTTACTAAGTTCTAAATCATCAGTAGAAACAATTAAATATCCGTCATCGTATTCGGCCACGATCTCCAAGCCTAGCTTCTTCCCGATGAAGTCGATCATGGTTCCGTCTTCGTCAGGAATTTTCAGGACAAAGGGGACTCCTCCGCTAATGTCGGGAAGACCTTCTTCTTTTCGTGCCGCTGCGACTTTCTTGGCTTGAGTCCCAAGTTTCTCCGACTGCTGTTTGAGTTTAGCAGAGTGTTGCGCTCGATTATTCTGGTTCTCCCGGACCTGAGCTGGTGGCAGGGGTGGTCTCCCTAGTCGAGCATTCCCCGCAGCAAACCGGATGAACTCAACATGGGGGAAATGACTTTTCGACATCCTGTCTTATGCGTGCCGTTTGACCTCAGTTGCCGAGGACTCAAGGTCGCATGGCTTAACCACTTTTCGATTGTCCATGATGCACTTCTTCGCAGCATTTTGTGCAATCCGCTCCACCTCACTGAAGCTGAAACCATCCAAACTTCCGGCAAACTGATCAAAATCTACGGCTTTATCAACCTTCAGCGACGAAAGTGTTGTCCTTAGTAGGCGAGAAATTTCAGTGATTCCCGGAGTAGGGACCTCGATTGCTTCGTCGAAACGGCGATAAATCGCGGGGTCGAGAGCGGCATAAAAATTCGTGGCTGCGATGACAAGGCCTTCGCCCCGGTAATCTTCCAAAAGCTGGAGGAGCATATTCACCACACGGGACACCTCACCAACATCATTCCTATCTCCCCGGGTTCGAGCAATGGTGTCACACTCATCGAGAAAGAGCGCACAGGGCTCCCGCTCAGCAGCCTCGAAGACACGCCCTAGGTTTGCGGCAGTCTCTCCGAAGTAAGAGGAAATCAGGGTGTCGAAGCGTACTTTATGAAGAGGGAGTCCGGTCGACCAAGCAATTTTTTCGGCACCGAGGCTCTTTCCACAGCCCGGAGGTCCATAGAGGAGAATGCGCTTTCGGGCTTTTAATCCATGCGCAGCGAGACGCGAGCGAGCGGCAAATTCTCGTTCTATCCGGAGAAACTTTTCCTCGATCTCGACCGGGAGGACCATGTGATGGCGCAGCTCATTGTGAGCAATGACCTGAACAAGGGGAACGGAATCTCGTTTGCTCGCAGGAAGTGAGCTCAGAATGGCAGAACTGGTCTTTGACGCTGGGGAAGCGGGCCCCAGCTTGCTTTGCCTTTCCTTGGCAAGCCGGAGAGATTTCTCTAAATCTGCAGCCAGCCGATTGTGACCCAGGGACTTCTCGTCCTTTACGATCTGATCACAAACAGCCACGACATCAGAATCTGATCCCTGCCGAATGGCAGAAAAGAGACGCTTAAGAAGGACTGCTTTCATGGCTGAAGAATGCGGGTTTTAGAGTTTTAAGCAAAAGAAAATACGACCTAGACCTAATACCCATTAATTATTGGATAATCGATACCCAAATCGCCGAAAAAAATATGCAAATCACACGACGAAAAATATGATAGCCGAGTGAGCGGGATTGCCACTGGGCTACCTTGGTTTGCCTGTTTGAGGAGGGAAATTTTAGAATGATGGGTGTGGACCGATGAATTAGGAATCAGGGGGAGATTTTTTACGCAGATTCGAAAAGAATTTGCGCGGATTACACGGATTTCTGGGAAGGAGCCGACTCACTGCGAAGTGGCCTTTAGGGCAGATTCGGGGTATTTTTTGTCCTTTTGGTTTTTCTTGAAGCCGTCGGGGTAGCTGACGAGGAAGTTCTTTTCGTTGATGAGGTAGTGGGTGGTGCCTTTGGGGAGGGTGGCTGGGATGCGATAAATCCAAAAGCCCCCTCAACCCGGTCAAGACAGACAGACAGGCACCCCCCTACAACAACTCACCAGCCCGAAAAATCCCCATTTGCAGAATCCAAATCTTCCACCATCATAACACCAAATCAT
>JALZVI010000146.1 GCA_023301015.1 Rickettsiales bacterium
GCCAACCTCCCATGGAAAGTTGAATTCCCCCGCTCAGAGCTGGAAATCAGCATCCTTCTACCAATCATCATCGGCTTCATCAGCGGCATCATCGTTTCCATCATGGGAATCGGCGGCGGCTTTTTGACCATCCCAGCCATGGTCTACCTCCTCCGCATGCCAAGCTCACTCGTTATCGGCACATCACTCTATCAGATGATCCTAACCACAATCGTAGTAACATTCTTCCACGCCTACTACTCACAAACTGTCGACATCGTGCTAGCCATGCTGCTCCTCTCAGGCTCAGTTATCGGCGCGCAATTCGGTACAAAGCTAAGCTACAAACTACCCGCAGAAAAAATGCGTGGGTTGCTAGCGCTAATGGTGCTGGGTGTTGCAGCCAGAATGGCATACGGCCTGTTCGTTGAGCCTAGCAATCCGTATAGTGTTTCTGTGATTGACTAGCTTTTATCTCTAGTTTGCTCTGATAAACAGCGGTCTAACTTCAAAAAATCAGACGGACGAAGAAAAATCATCAGCGGCTCCTCTTTCAAGCCTGCCAAATAAACTAGACTATTCGCACCCTGCTTTGCAGCTTTCTTATTAGCTTCTTCAAAGGCATCAAGCACTTCATCCTTATACTTACTTGGTTCAAGACCTTGCAAATAAGCTGGAGGAGAAGCTATAGAATCCTTTCCGCTCGAGTCTAATATATAATACAAACCAGAAACCGCAAAATCTCCCTTACCCTCATACGGAGTATAAACACCGATACTGTCCTTTGCCCAAATTTCATTACTATGCAAAAATTGCATAACATCTCTCGCCAACTCTTCGCTTTGAACGTTAATTGACAAACTCGATATTTCTATTTCCGTTCCATCCCGTTGAGGGTGCGTGAACTTGAGAAAGCCATATAGCCCCTGCGATTCAATAGCCACATCAGCTCTTGGTGTTTTAATGAGAGCGTGAATTGCTCTAAGATGCTGCTCTGCTGTTAACGTACTTTTCATTAAGATACATTAATGCGC
Organism: Rickettsiales bacterium; assembly: GCA_023301015.1. Next base: position 1,014 of record JALZVI010000146.1, read on the forward strand.
TGACTTTTCTAATGCAAGAAATATTTGCCGCGTCCTCAAACCCCATAAACAAACACGCCGAGCTTGTCGGCTAGCTTCAGCACTTTTTCTTTTTCAATAATCAGCGAGTGCTCTGCTTCCACCGCTACACCTGCAAAACCTAGCGCTGCGAGCTTTTCTATCGTCTTCACGCCAATGCTCGGCAAATCAATTCGCCTGTCTTGTTGCGGCTTCTTGCACTTCACCAGCACAGCATTGTCCACCCCAAGCTGCTCAGACATTTCCAGCATCGCGTCCGTGCCTTTCACATCTTCATGCGCAACAACTTCCGCCCCAGCGCAAACCACAGCCTGCCCAATGTCATCCTCGCCCAGCTTACGCGCCGCAGCAATTCCAACTTCAATATCACGTAGACTCTCTGGATTCACTTCCACAGTGCCAAGCACACCCTTGCCGGCAAGCAGCTCTGGTACAACTTCATCAACGCCCACAATCTCCATTCCCTTGCCTTCCAAATAGCCAATAATCAAACGGAACAGAGCATCATCTCCGGGCAACTTCTTCTTGAAGAACTTTGAAAATGCAGCTTTGCTCAGCAGCTTCGCCGCGTCCCTATCCAACTTCAAATCTTTCAAATTCGGTTTTGCAATGCTACCAGCAAATATAATCCGCTTCACATCTGCGCCTTGCATCGCTTTTGCCACAGAGCCAATCTGCCCCATATTTCCAACAAAATCTGGCTTCAGCAGCGCGTTCTCATCACTCCCAAAACTCACAATAAATGCATCGCCCACGCTGTCAGCCACAATTTTTGGCAGCACACCACGCCCAGCGATAATCGCTAGATTTCCAGATTTATCTTTTTGGTTTACAGATTGCACGAGATGAATTTTCTTCTAAAAACGCGATGATTTCCACAACATTCTCTGATTCAGCGAATTCTGCTTTCGTTTTTTCAACGCGCTCAGCAAAACTTCCCTCAACCTCTTGCGCAAATAGTTCCTTAAACGCCGCGCGGAGCTGCTTAATTTCAGCCTTTTCCAATCCTTTGCGCTTCAGGCCAATTAGGTTCAAGCCGCTCAAATTCGCGCGCTCTCCCATCGCCAATCCATAAGGAATTACGTCATTCTCAATCCCCGACATTCCGCCAATCATGGCATTATGCCCAATGCGCACAAACTGGTGAATCGCAGAAAGCCCGCCAATAATAGCCCCATCGCCAACCTGAACATGCCCTGCAAGCGTTGCGTTATTCGCCAAAATCACTCCGTCACCAACCACACAATCATGCGCCACATGTGATGCCATCATGAACAGGCAGTTGTCGCCAACCACAGTTGCCATCGCGCCATCTGCTGTGCCAATATTCATCGTCACATGCTCACGGATCACGTTGTTTTTGCCAATCCGCAAAGTTGCCTCCTCACCCTTAAACTTCAGGTCTTGCGGAGCAGTGCCAAGGCTGGCAAACGGAAAAACCACCGTGCCAGCGCCAATTGAAGTTCGTCCATCAACCACAACATGCGACTTTAGCTCAACGCCAGCAGCAATTTGCACATGCTCGCCAACCACGCAGAACGCGCCAATTATGGCAGAAGAGTCAATCTTCGCACCGTCGGATATTATAGCGCTTGGGTGAATATTGCTCATGTCTATAGCACGATCATTGCTGAAACTTTGGCTTCCGCAACTTTTGTGTCTTCCACATATGCCACGCAGTCAAACTTCCAAACATTTTTGCGGCTAGCTGTTGCAGTACAACGCAGTTGCAGCACATCTCCAGGGCCAACAGGTTTGCGGAATTTCGCGGCGTCGATAGACATGAAATAAACCAGCTTGCCCTCGCCTTCTTTGCCCATAGAATCAACCACGATGCAGCCTGCAGTTTGCGCCATCGCCTCAATCATCAACACACCCGGCATCACCGGCTTGCCCGGAAAATGCCCTTGAAAGAACGGTTCGTTCATCGTCACGTTCTTCACACCTGTCGCACTTTCGCCAGTTTTTATATCAATCACCTTGTCGATCAGCAAAAACGGGTAGCGATGCGGGATCATCTCCATAATGCGTTCAATATCAATACTCTTCAATTCTTCTGTCATTCTCTTATTCCTTAACTTTTTTGGCTTTCACCATCTTATCAATCAACAAACCAGCCTTATGCCAGTCGCGAATATTCACTGCAGGATAACCACCAACAGTTGTGTGCGGCGGCACATCTTTAATAACGCCTGAGCCAGCAGCAATTTTCGCCGCAGCACCAATGCGCAAATGCCCCGAGACACCAGCTTGCCCGCCAATAACAACAAAATCTTCAATCTTCGTACTGCCCGCAATTCCTGACTGAGCAACAATCACGCAGTTCTTTCCAATCTCAACATTATGCGCAATTTGCACCAAATTATCAATCTTCGTACCAGAGCCAATAACCGTATTTGGCCCTGCCCCTCTATCGATACAAGTATTCACACCAATCTCAACATAGTCACCAATAATCACGCCACCAAGCTGCGGAACTTTCACATGCCCAGCGCGTCCCATTGCAAAGCCGAAACCCTCTTGCCCAATTCGCGCACCATTATGGATCACACAATGCTCGCCAATATGCGCTGAGCGAATGCTTACATTTTTTCCAATCTCAGTACCATCACCAATAATCACCCCTGCCCCAATTGAGGA
>JALZVI010000147.1 GCA_023301015.1 Rickettsiales bacterium
TGTTGATCCAAGCATTTTAGCAGGCGGGATTTGGGAAGCTCTAATCACTACTGTCGCAGGATTGCTTGTGGCAATTGCAGCATTTCTGGCATATCATTACTTCACTAGCAAAGTTGATAATACACGCATGCTGATGAAGGATTCTGTAACGCAAATTCTAAACCTCCAAGAAGAAGAAAAGCCATATAGTGAACTGCCAGAAATTTTGAAGAGGGTGAGAAAAATTGAGAAAGATGCGAAGAAAGAGGAAGCTGGCTGATGCGTTTTTTCTTGGCAATTTCCGCATTCCTCCTCCTTGCTATACCCGCAATTTCAGCCGCCGACGATTCCACTGACCTAGCCGAATCCATCGCTCCAATTCGCAAAAACGCAACACATGCAATTTCCATTTTTGGTGATATAAAATATGCCCCAGATTTCAAACATTTTGACTATGTAAATGCCGATGCACCAAAGGGCGGAAAAATTATTCTGCCAGAAATCGGGACTTTCAACAGCCTCAATCCATATATATTAAAAGGCAAAACGGCATCAAACATCAACCTGCTCTTTGATACATTGCTGAGCTCTTCGCTAGACGAAACTGGAAGCAGCTATGGCTTGCTCGCAAAATCTGTGAAGCTAGCGCAAGACAACTCATACATCATCTTCAACCTCAACCCGCTCGCCCGCTTTGCGGATGGCACGGAAGTAACTGCTGATGACGTGATTTTCACATTCAAAACCCTCCTAGAAAAAGGCCATCCATATTACCAAATTTACTACGCCGAGATTGGCGAAGTGGAGAAGCTTGGAAAACGGAGCGTTAAGTTTAATTTCAAAAACAAAGAGAACCGCGAACTCAAATTCATAATAGGCCAACTCCCCGTTCTTTCCGCCGCCTATTATGAGGATGTTGATTTTGAGAAAACAACGCTAAAAGCGCCGCTAGGAAGCGGGCCATATGCAGTAAAATCTCTCAAGCAAGGGCGTGATATTTCATATGAGCGCAGGGCTGATTATTGGGGCAAAGACTTGCCCGTCAATCGTGGTTTTTATAATTTCGATGAAATTCGCCACGAATATTATAAGGATACTAATGTAGCAATTCAGGCGTTCAAATCGGGCAAGCTAGATTTGCGCTATGAGAATGTGGCGAAGAATTGGGCGAATGCGTATAATATTGACGCGGTGAATGATGGGCGAATTTTGAAGGAAAAAATCCCACACTCAATTCCAACAGGTATGCAAGGCTTTGTGTTTAACACCCGCAAAAACAAATTCTCTGATCCGCAAGTGCGTAAAGCAATCTCGCTGGCGTTTGACTTTGAGTGGATGAACAAGAATCTTTTCTACAGCTCATATACTCGCACGCAGAGCTATTTCTCGAACTCCATTTATGCTTCAAAAGGCTTGCCGTCTGAGGAAGAAATAGCACTGCTTGAACCGTTCCGCGAACAGTTGCCCGAAGAGGTGTTCACAAAAGAATTTACCCTCCCAGTTTCTGACGGCAAGGGAAGAATCCGCCCACGCTTGGTGGAAGCTGCAAAATTACTGGAAAAAGCAGGATGGAAACTTGAAGACAAAAAGCTGACGAAAGATGGAGAGATTTTCGAGATTGAGTTTTTGCTACAATCAGGCGCAACAATGGAGCGCCTAATTCCGCCCTTAGCAGAGAATTTGAAGCAGTTAGGGATCACCACAAAAATGCGTACTGTCGAGCCTTCGCAATATAAACAGCGCCGCGACGGGTTTGATTTTGACATGATGGTGACCGTTTGGGGACAAGGAAATTCTCCTGGCAATGAGCAGATCAACTATTGGCATTCTTCCACCATAGATGTGGAGGGTAGCAAGAATTTCATTGGCATAAAAAACCCAGCAGTGGATGCAATGATAGACAAAATTGTGAACGCTAAAGATAAGGTCGAGCTGGTAAACGCCACCCGCGCGCTGGACAGAGTTTTGCTACATAACCACTACACAATCCCACAATTCTACGCAGGCTATTTCCGCGTGCTACATTGGGATAAATTTGAAAAGCCAAAAACCTTGGCAATTTATGACACACAATTCGGCCTATGGACATGGTGGGCAAAGGAGACGAAATGATATTATTACTCGACATCGGGAATACAAACATCAACATCGCGGTAGCAGATGGCAATGAAATCACGGCCAAATGGCGCATTGCAACCACGCATAACCGAACCGCCGATGAATATATCGCCCTCATCACCCAGCTGATGAGCAACAGCGGCATTGCCCCAAAAGACATTGACGATGTGGCCGTAAGCAATGTTGTGCCGCAGATTATGATGCATATCAACAAGATGTGCCAAAGCCTTTTCGGCATAGAAGCAAAGCGCGTTGGACATGAGTTGAAGGCCAGCATTGTCGTAAAAACTGATAACCCAGCCGAAGTTGGCGCAGACAGAATTGTCAACGCCGTCGGAGTTGCAAAACAATATGGCGCACCCGCAATTGTGGTTGATTTCGGCACCGCCACAACTTTTGACGTAGTCGACGGGAATGGCGATTATTGCGGCGGAATCATCTGCCCGGGAATTAATCTATCCCTCCACGCCCTGCAAGAATTTGCCGCAAAACTGCCGAGTATCCCGATTGAAAAACCAGCAAAGGTGATCGGCACAAACACCAAAGACGCAATGCAATCGGGAATATATTGGGGCTATATCGGCCTAATCGAAGGCCTGCTGGCACGTTGCACCGCAGAGATGGCAAGCAACCCAACAATCGTCGCCACAGGCGGCCTAGCCCCACTATTCGCCGATGGCGTGGAAGCAATTGAGCATGTTGCAGCCGACATTACGATCACGGGTTTGCTAGAGATTTACAACATGAATAGCTAATAAACTTGACATCCGTTACTAAAAGTTAATAATGCGGCATGACTGAAAGACTAGCACCAAAAGTATTCGCGGCATTTCTTGAAAAAATTGGCGCATTCCACAACATACCAAATGAAGTGAAGTCAAAAGACATTGGGAAGTTTGTTCTTGATAATTTGGAACAATTTGACCTCGCGTTAAACGATGCAGAATATTCTCGCGATAATGAAATTGATGGTGATATAAAAAGAATTGTGACCGAGGCAAGCAATCTAGACGTTATAGAAGCAACATTAGCGTGCGGACGAAAACTTAACAGCGCTTTTGTTGCGGATATCATGATTGAAGCAACTTCACCAGAAGCGATAAAAGACACTGCAAGTAATGCAATAGCATTCTTTGAACTAGGCATCAGCCATAAACAAATATCACAGATAGCCATTAATTGCACTGGCGAACAAGATGTTGCAGAAACTCTTGAAAAAGCGCGTTCAAAATTATCACCATTGGGAAATGCCCTTAGATCGACTGAATCTGAATTGGCACAAGCACATAGAGAAGTTGAAAAACTCGAGCTTGCAAAACTTCGTGCAGAAAACAGCTTAGATACTGCAACTGGATGGATCGTACGCGGCACTATAAAGCCTGAAATACAAGCACCACCAGAAGCAACTGCTGCAACTCAAAACCCTGATGAGAAAACGCCAGAACGCAGCTAAGACAACTTGCGCACTCAACCAATATGGTGTAAACAAAGCCTATGGTTGCACATGTTACAACGGTCACGTTTGAAGGGCTTTCGGTTACGAAGGTTGATGTGCAGGTGCAAATTTCGGGCGGGTTGCCAGCTTTTATCATTGTTGGTTTGCCAGACAAAGCCGTGGCCGAGAGCAAGGAAAGGGTGCGTGCAGCACTGAATGCTATTGGCCTTTCGCTTCCTCCAAAAAGAATTTTAGTCAATCTCGCTCCCGCAGACCTCGCCAAAATCGGCAGTCATTTTGACCTCCCAATCGCCATCGCTTTGCTGGTGGCAATGCAAATAATCCCGCAAGATGCGGTTGATGGATATTTCTGCATGGGCGAACTTTCTCTGGATGCGTCAATTTTGCGCGTGAACGGAATTTTGCCTGCAAGTGTGGAGGCGGTGGCAAATGACAAAGGCATAATCTGCCCCGAAGATTGCGGATCTGAGGCTGCATGGGCTGGCGAGCTGGATGTGCTAGCCGCACCGAATTTGGTCGACTTAATCAACCATTTCAAAGGCACTCAAATCTTGAGCGCGCCCAAAGCAAAAGTTGCGGAATCGAACGCGATATATCCAGACATGGCTGATATTAAAGGGCAAGAAAATGCCAAACGCGCGCTGGAAATTGCTGCGGCTGGCGGGCACAACCTACTAATGATGGGCCCTCCAGGTGCAGGAAAATCTATGCTCGCCTCAAGGCTCATCGGCCTCCTCCCGCCACTTGCACCTGATGAGATTTTGCAGGTGAGCATGATAAATTCCATCGCGGGTGAAATTTCGGAAGATGGCCTAACCAGCAAGCGTTCATTCCGCGATCCACATCATTCAACCTCCATGGCCGCAATGGTGGGCGGCGGCAAGCGCGCGCAGCCTGGGGAAATTTCATTGGCGCATAAGGGGGTTTTATTCTTGGATGAACTGCCAGAATTTAATCGCGACGTTCTCGAAAGCTTGAGACAGCCTGTGGAAAACGGCAACATCACCATCGCCCGCGCCAACTCGCACATCACTTACCCCGCGCGCTTCCAGCTAGTTTCGGCGATGAACCCGTGCCGCTGCGGATATATCGACGACCCATCCCGCGCATGCACCCGCGCACCAAAATGCGGCGCGGACTATCAATCTCGAATCAGCGGCCCGCTCTATGACCGCATCGACCTATTCATCGAAGTCCCCGCCCTGCGCCCAGATGAAATGGCCAGAGTCGAAGGTGGAGAACCAACTGGAAAGATTGCAAAGCGCGTAGCCAGAGCACGTGAAATTCAGGCGCAGCGCTATGCAGACCAATCAACAAGCACCAACACCGAAGCCAACGGGCAGCTCTTAGAATCCATCGCAACCCCAAGCGTTGAGGGCAAGGCGCTGTTAATGCAAGCTGTAGAAAACTTCAAAATCTCCATGCGCGGCTATAATCGTATCCTCCGCGTAGCCAGAACCATAGCCGATTTGGCGGGAAGCGAAAGCGTGGAAAAGGGGCATATTGCCGAGGCTATTTCATTTCGACAACGGATTTATAAGTAACAAATAAAGCCACACAAAACAAGCAAAGCCAGTAGGCTTTGCCCAGCCTTGAGCACGCGTTAGCGCTCCCTCAGTCTGCGAGCCAGCAGGCGAGCGGGGAGGAAATTATAAAACCAGCGAGGAAACAATTAAAAACTCCTGAGCGCGTTTCAGCCTACAAGCCGAAGGCGAAGCGGGGAGATAATTAAAAAGTAGTTGACATACCAACCAAAACCTCTATATTTCGCCGTCCAACTACATAATAAATAAGCAAAAAAATATGACAAAAATTGTAAAATCAAAATTCAAAATCAGCCGCCGTCTTGGCGTTGCGCTTTGGGGCCAAGCTAAAGACGCATTCAACATTCGCAAACTTCCTCCTGGGCAGCATGGCGAAGCGGCAACACGCAAGAAATATTCAGATTTCGGCAAACAGTTGCGCGCTAAGCAACAGCTGAAAGGTTATTACAACATGACAGAAAAGCAGTTCCACGCTGTTTACAAGAAAGCGACACGCATTAAGGGTGATACTTCTGAGAACCTGATCGCATTGCTTGAGCGCCGCTTGGATGCGGTTGTTTATCGCGCTAATCTTGCACCAACAATTTTCTCTGCTCGCCAACTAGTTTCTCACAAGCATATTGTTGTGAACGGAATTAAGGTGAACATCGCTAGCTACCAAGTTAAAGATGGCGACGTTGTTGAGATTAAAGAAAAATCTCGCAAACTTCCAATCGTTATGGAAGCAGCGCAAAAGCAAGAGCGTGAAATTCCTGGTTACATGGAAGTTGATTTGGCAGCATCAAAAGCAACATACGGCCGTAGCGCTGGTTTGTTGGATGTACCATATCCAGTTCAAATGGAGCCAAATTTGGTTGTGGAATTCTACTCACGTTAGGATCCACTAACACTACAAAAAATTCAAAAGCCTCAGCCACAAGCTGGGGCTTTTTTGTTGGTCTTTTAATTTCCTCCCCGCTCGCCTAATGGCGCGCAGACTGAGGAATTGCTTCGCAAGCTCATGGCTGGCAAGGCCTGCTGGCCTTGGGGTTATTAGAGACTCTGGATTACCGCGTCGGCGACGCCTCCTCGCAATGACGGATTAACGGCGCAGCCTTGAGCGCGTTTCAGTCTGCAAGGCGAAGCCGTAGCGGGGAGCAAATGAAAAACCAGCGGGGAAACAATTATAGACTCCTACTCAGTAGGGTAATTCAGCGCATACGTACACAGATCAACGAACGAAACATTATTCTCGATCGAAATTTGGTGCAGCTTTTTCAGACTGTCCATCACGTCAGACGGAACACTTACTCCGCGTTCTTTGGAAATCCATGAGGATTGATGCTGGATTGGGTGCGATTTTGGATGCGGCTCACCGATATAAAACTGCACAGGAGTTTTTTGACCATTAACATCACAAGGAATCACAAACATCTTCATATGCTCATCATAGCATAATTCGCGCGCCTTCTCAAGCCTTCTGAACTTCTTTCAAACACTCGGCACTCAATTTCTCCGCCAAGCTGTTTTGCTGCAACCGCGCGCGCAAATGCTCAAAGTCTACAAAACGCATGTCTTGGTCTTGGTTTGTGCAGGAATAAACATAGCTCTCCGCGCCAGTCACAGGGTCAACATGGCGTTGCAGACACTGGGCGCAAATCTCTTTCATCATGCACTGCATCGGCGAGTTGATTGAACCGACCATCTTCACATCGTCTTTGAACAAACCCGCGTTCGGAACAAACTCAGCCACCGCGCGCATCATTCTGTCGGAACCGATGGCGATTATGTGATCGATTGAATGCGCCTGATTGCTGCCTATATAACCCTTGATAGCCTCGATGATATTTCCATGAAAGCTGGAGTCGATCTCGCGCGTTTTCTCCAATTCCACCTCGTCACAGCACCAAATAATCACATCCGCCGCCGCCTCTATCTCCGCGATTTTATAGCGGTCTTGGGCTTTTTTGTAGCCAGCGAAATACGTCACATGGCAGCCATTTTCGCGCATGGCTTTACCGATGGAAAACAGCACAGCATTGCCTAAGCCACCGCCACAAAGCATCACATTCTCATCACGCGGAATTTCTGTTGGCGTGCCAGTTGGCCCCATCAGCACCACCTCTTCACCCACTTCTAAACCAGCACATAAATTGCTTGAGCCGCCCATTTCTAGAATTATTAAAGAGATCAAGCCATCCTCGGGCTTCACCCACGCACCCGTCATCGCAAGCGGCTCCATAGAGTTCGTGGCATCAGCAAAATTCTGCAACCGAAAGAACTGCCCAGGTTGAAAATTCTTCGCAGCCATTGGCGCATATAAAACCACCTCCAATATCGTTGGAGTAAGGCGCACAACCTCATGCACGCGGGCAGAGAGGTTTGCGGAGATTTCAGACAGAGTTGGCATTGCTGTATATTAGATGGTGAACGGGGAACTGTAAACGGCGAACTGTTTTTGTGGACGAGAAGAGATTATGTAAGCAGCATTGAAACGCATACATCAACCTCCAAGGCCAGCAGGCCTTGCCAGCCACTCGCTAAGCGAAGCACTTCCTCAGTCTGCGAGCCAGCAGGCG
>JALZVI010000148.1 GCA_023301015.1 Rickettsiales bacterium
GACAAAGAAGTAAAGTCCAGTTTACAAAATGGAAAGAGAAATTTAAAAATTCAAGTTGCCTCAGTTTTAGAGCAACTCAATCAAAGAACAGGTATCTCTAACGAAGCTTTAAAACAGCTAATTCAATGAGGACATTTTTTAAACCTAATTCGCATTTGACATCTGAAGAAATTCAAAAATATCTGTCAAATAAACTGAAGGCTGAGACACTGAATGAAGTTGAAAATCATCTTCTGGGTTGTCCGCTTTGTAGCGGTGCAGTTGAAGGTTTTAAAAGTTCTTCAGATCTCGGAGAGGACATAAAGGCGCTTAAAAAGCTCAAGAAGGAAATTAAATTAAAGACAAGAAGAGAAGAAACAACAGTGATGTGGCCTTTAAAAATTGCTGCTTCTTTGGTGTTTCTTCTCTGTTCTGTTTTTACGGTTTATTATTTACAATCGAATGATCCATTAGAAAATTACACTGCAGCTATTTCTGCTGATTTTTCGTTAGATAATCGTTTTGGTGCAGATGAAACGGAGTTTGAAAAGGCAATTAATTTTTGTGAAAATTCAGATTTTAACACCTGTGTCATTGCTTTAAAAAAATGCATTGAAAAAGGCATCCGCATGACAGAACAGCGCAAGGTGATTGCAGCCATCATCGGCGCATCCGACGACCATCCATCTGTTGAAGAGGTATATCTACGTTCAAACAAAATTGACTCAAAAATCTCCATCGCCACAGTCTATCGCACCGTGAAGTTGCTAGAAGAAGAAGGCGTGATTGAAAAACATGATTTCGGCGACGGCAAAGCCCGCTACGAAGAAACCACCGACGAACATCACGACCACATAGTCAATGTCCGCACTGGCGAAGTGATTGAATTTGTGAATCAAGAAATTGAAAAACTACAAGAACGCATCGCCGAAGAGCATGGCTTTGAATTGGTCGATCACCGCCTAGAACTTTTCTGCGTCCCCAAAGGCGCGAAGTAGCTTTTAATTTCCTCCCCGCTCGCCTACTGGTTCGCAGACTAAGGAAGCGCTATCGCGCGCTCAAGGCTGGCAAGGCCTACTGGCCTTGAACCTCCCGAAAACCTATCTATAAAACTAACCTATACAAACCATTCCCATAATGCTAAACTATATATATGGAAAAACTCACAGTCGGCAGCTTGGAGGCATTTGTTGCGAAAAAGCCAGAAAACATCCTCAAAGCGCAGCAGCTTCGCTATCGAGTTTTTGTTGAAGAAATGGGCGGCGATTTTTCCCAAGAAGTTACCAAGCAAAAACGTGATTTTGACAAGTTCGACGACTGGTGCGACCATCTCCTAGTCCGCGACACCTCAAAAAACATCATCGTCGGCGCCTACCGAATCCTGCGCCGCTCCCGCCTACCGCAGGGCGAAAAATTCTATACCGAATCCGAGTTCGACCTCAGCCGCACACTCTCACATTTCAAAGGCGAAGTTATGGAGCTCGGCCGTTCATGCGTTGACGCCAACTATCGCGACCGCTCCACCATGCAACTGCTGTGGAAAGCCATCGGCGAATATATCCACGCTTTCAACGTCGACCTAATGTTCGGCTGCGCCAGCTTCAACGGCGCCGACAGCGCAGAGCACGCCGCCCATCTTTCCTACCTCTACGGAAGCCACCTCGCCCCCGAGGAATTTCGCCCGATAGTCCGCCCAGAATTCCTCCGCGAAATTGAGCTCGTCGACCAAAGTAAAATTGATCCGCGCCGCGCCCTCGCCAGCCTTCCCCCACTCCTAAAAGGCTACCTCCGCTTAGGCGGCATCATCGGCCAAGGCGCATATGAAGACAAAGACGCCAACTCCACCGACGTCTGCATAATGGTAGTTTCCGCTGGAATCTCAGGAAAATACAAAGACAAATTCACAACATCATAAAGCCATGCGCCGCCTCATATACCTCATCATCCTGCTCTTAGTTACCATCATCCCGATCATCATAATCGTGATTTTGCCATGGAAAATCCGCTACCGAGTTTTCAACATTTTCTACGGCATAATCTGCAAAATCATCAATTTAGAAGTTGAGTTAATCGGTGACATCACTTCAGAACGACCGCGCATCTTCGTTGGCAACCACACATCATATCTAGACATCCTCGTCCTCGGCTCGTTGCTTCCAGCTTCTTTCGTCTCAAAAGCCTCCGTCGCAAACTGGCCGCTGGTCGGTCAAATTGGCAAGCTTACAGGAACTCTCTTCATCAAACGCGACCGCAAACTAGCCGATTCTCACGTCAAGCAAATGCACGCCGCTTTGCAAGATGGATGCAGCCTCACCTTCTTCCCCGAAGGCACAACAGGCGACGGCGTAAAAATCCTGCCCTTCAAAACATCCCTATTCAAACTCGCCGAGCGCCACAAAATTCACATTCAGCCAATCACCATCCGCTATTCCCACATCAACGGCCTCCCCATTCACCGCAACGAAAAAACCCTAATGTCATGGATCGGCGACATGACCCTAATGCCCCACCTAAAAGAATTTCTAAGCCTAGGAAAAATCCGCGTACAAGTGGTCATGCACAACCCGATTGAATCGGACGAGAACACCGACAGAAAGAAACTCGCAAAAAAATGCGAAGAACTGGTCGCAGGAAGTTATTAACCCCTCCTCTCCTTCAAATACCCATGTATCAAACGAGTCAGCAGAGTTTGATACGGCATTCTCTCATCAAAAGCCCGCTCCCTCAGCCGCAAGAAATCCATCGGGCACATCCGCAGCGTAATCCTCTTCGTCTTTTTTGTACTAGGCCGCAATTTCTGATAGCTCAATTCCTTCCTTTCCAGCGCTTCCGAAATCACACTTTCCTTAAAACAAACCTGCTCCTCAAATCTTTCATAATCATCCATATATACAGCCTAACAAACAGCCCCCACATATGTTAAATTAAAAAACCCAGCCCCGAGCGCGTTTCAGTCTGCAAGGCCTAGCCACAGCGGGGAGAGATTAAAAAACCGCGGGGAAACAATCAAAAACTCAGCAAATGTCGGCAGATCCGCGCAAATGTCGGCTTTTATGTGCCAAGCGTGTGCCAGATGTGCGCCTATTCAACTTCCAAATGCACCGCGCCACCCTGACCGCCACCAATACATAATGTAGCCAAACCAGAATTTTTTCCACGGCGTCTCAATTCTTTCAACTGCGTCAAAATCAAGCGCGCGCCAGTCATCCCTACAGGATGCCCTAACGCAACCGCACCGCCATTTACGTTGAGAATATCACGGTCAATCTTGCCCATCCCCTCATCCGCAAATCCACGCTCACAAGCAATCACCTGCGCCGCAAAAGCTTCATTAATCTCAAGCAGATCAAAATCTTTCAGCTTCGCGCCCGTTTTCTTCAGCAATGCCTTAGTCGCATGAACTGGGCCCATGCCCATTCTGTGCGGCTCTAGCCCTGCGTATGCCCATTCCTTCACATAGCCAAGCGGCTTCAATTTCAAGGCTTTCGCGCGGCTTTCACTCATCACAATCAGCGCACAAGCACCATCCGTAATTTGCGAAGCATTACCCGCTGTCACCGTGCCGTTGCGGTCGAAAACTGGACGTGGCTTTTTCAGCTTTTCCACAGTTTGCCCCTCACGAACACCCTCATCTTGGCTCACAATGCCGCGCTCAGTAACGATTGGCGCAATTTCTTCCGCCAATTTATCACGAGAAGCTTCTGCCCGATTATGACTCATCGCCGCATATTCATCCTGCTCAGCGCGAGTAATACCGTACTCCTTAGCCAAAACCTCAGCGGTTTGTCCCATGTTCATTCCCGCCACAATATCATGCAGCCCCAGCACCAAACCAATTGTTGGAGATAGCATAGACATACGGAAACTCGCTATAACCTTCAGCTTCGCCATAGTAGTCCGCGCAGAACCAAGCTGCGTGAAAAACGCCTTCGCCTTATCATTATATAGCAGCGGAATATTACTCATACTCTCCGCGCCGCCAACCATCATAATCTCTCCGTCACCCGCACGAATCCTAGCACCTGCACTGGAAACAGCTTCCATACCGCTCGCGCAATTTCGATGCACTGTATATGCTGGAACTTCGTTAGGAATCCCTGCCTTCAGCGCAATTACGCGGGCAATATTCATTGCATGTGCTGGGCTACCAACGTTTCCGAAGATCACATGGTCGAGCAAATCAGCGTCAAAATCTGCCCTTGCAAGAACTTCCTTGACTACATGCGCACCCAAATTATCGGCCTGAATACGCGACAAAGCGCCACCCATCTTGCCCATCGGCGTTCTCACACCTTCAATAATCGCAATTCTCTCTCTCTTATTCGTCGCCATGCACCCACCTTAAGTTGAATTTATGCAAAAATAATAGCAGTAATTAGTTAACATAATCACCTAGAAATGCTATATTAGCTATAGTGAGTGTGCATTTTTGCAATTAATTTCACAAATGTTACAGAAATATGAAAAAACTTCTTGAAATTAAGGTTTGTAGGCGCTACGTTGAGGTTAATATTTATTTAACATTGGTCAAGAAGGCCAAAAAATACTAGGATCAATAATGGCAAAAGGTACTGAAGACAAAGAAGTTTTGAAATCATTCGTGAATTTCCGTCGCAAAGAGCAACCAGCCCAAGCTGATGTTGCATTGAGCAGTGACGTGATGTTTGACACACGCTATATCAAAAACTCATCAACTCTGATTTCAGATGCTTTGCAAAAAGGTTTTGACGTTTTGCAAATGGCAAACGGTGACATCGTAACAACTGGAACAAAAACTGTAGTATATAAATACTCATGGGACGAAGTTACAGGCAAGCTGAAACGCACAAGCATCAGCGGCAAGAAAACAGGCGCCGCAGCTGAACTAGAGCACGAAGAAGGAATCGTTGGCGAAGCGCTTGAAGGCGTTGAGTAAGACAAAACTTCAATACAAAATTCAAAAGCCCCGCCCAAGCAATTGAGCGGGGCTTTTTATTAGTCACACCTATGAGTAAATTTATACCCAACATTAGCCAGAAAGACATTTCGGCTGCAGTGAACTTGGCATTTAGCGGGCAAGCACCCAAAGCAACTGAAGAGATAAAAGGCGGCCACGTTAAGAAGACCTTTCGCATAGAGTTACATGACGGAAGGGAAGTTATATTCTCTTTTTACAAAGCTTCAGAAAAACACAGACTAGAAAGGTCGCTATCAGCATCTACTTTTTTTCGTAACCACCACATCCCAACTCCAAAAATCATTTCCAACGGAATATTGGACAATGGCTCACAAGCTCACTTTTTGGTTCAAGAGTTTGCAAGTGGCCAACATGAGTTTTATCCAAATACCCATAAATTACGCATGCTGGGCGATATAGTTGGTAGTGTGCATACTACAGAGCTAGACGAAAATTCAGCAAAGCTATTCCTGCCGCTTAAAAAATCAGTATCCTCTGCTACTCAGGAAGATATAGAAGCATCGTTGCCGAAAGGCCTTATATACAATGACACTAAACCACTTAATGTTTTCTTCAGCAAAGATAGCGATTCTGTAGAGTCATTAATTGACCTAGACCGAGTTGGCCAAGGCGCATTCTTAGAATGCATAGTCAGAGCTTTAATCTGCTTTTGCTGCGACGAAACCAGCAATGAACTTGATTTAGACAAAACAAAGGCCTTTTTTAGAGGCTATCAAAAGCATAGACGCCTATCTACTCCAGAAAAACTAGCTCTAATTCCAATCATTTCTGACACAGTTGTGCAGTTTTATAATTCAGAAATAGAAGTCCTTCACCCACACAAGCTGAAAGACGATCCTGACAACGCCCTCAACTGCACACTTGAAGAGAGAGCAAAAAACATCCCAGAACAACTCAGTAAAATCAATTCTGTCGATATTATTGGGCCAACCATAAGCAAATCTACGCCACGCCCACATGGACGCTGACATCATTCAATCTACAAATATCGGGGTGCAACAAAAAATTGAGCGGGGCTTTTTTGTGAGCTATCTCTCAATCTGACAGCCCTGCCCTTCTGCTTGCAAAAAACTAATTGAAGCGCAGCGCTTCTCTAAATAACCCACTATGCCACCCAAGACATCATCAATAAAACCAAATTCAGCATGGTATTTAGGCTCTTCTGTAATTTCATGTTCTGCGGCTTTAGCAAGATCTACAAACCCTTCAAGACTCAAGCAATGTAGCTTGCTTTGCCCAATCTCAGCTCTAAATTAGACCAAGAAAATCACCGAAAGCATCATGTTCATATTTTGCACCAGTGCGACACCCTTCACAGCCAATTTTTTTGAGCATCGTATCCACACGCTTTTCCAAACCATCAACGCAAAGAAGCATATTAGCTTTGCCCACAACACCATTAACAACAAAAAAACCCATCCTGAATTTTGTATTAAGCCACGCACTTTCTTGCAAGAACTTTTTTGCTTCCTAACTTCCCAAAAATGCCTTATAAAGCTGTCATTATGACAGAGAAAAAAGAAAAAGTAGTATTAGCATATTCAGGTGGCCTAGACACTTCGGTGATTTTGAAGTGGTTGCAGGATGAATATAATTATGACGTGGTGACATTCACCGCCGATCTTGGCCAAGGTGGCGAGGTTGAGCCAGCGCGCAAAAAGGCCGAACAGCTCGGCGTGAAAGAAATTTTCATCGAAGATCTGCGCGAAGAATTTGTGCGCGATTATGTCTTCCCAATGTTCCGCGCCAATGCGGTTTATGAAGGGCAATATCTGCTCGGCACATCAATCGCCCGCCCGTTGATTGCCAAACGCCAAATTGAAATTGCCCGCGAAGTTGGTGCAACTGCTGTATCTCATGGCGCAACAGGAAAAGGC
Organism: Rickettsiales bacterium; assembly: GCA_023301015.1. Next base: position 6,814 of record JALZVI010000148.1, read on the forward strand.
AACGACCAAGTGCGCTTTGAACTCGGCTATTATGGCCTTGAATCAAACATCAAAGTTATCGCGCCATGGAGAGAGTGGGATTTGAACAGCCGTACGAAGCTGCTCGATTATGCTGAAAAGCACCAAATTCCTATCGCGAAAACGAAGCTGGAAGAATCACCATATTCAATGGATGCAAATTTGCTGCATATTTCATATGAAGGAAACGAGCTGGAAGACCCGTGGGTTGAAGGCAAAGAAAGCATGTATACCCGCTCAGTTTCTCCAGAAGATGCGCCGAATGACGCAACATATATTGAAGTTGAGTTTGAAAAAGGTGATCCGATTGCGATTGACGGCGAGAAATTGTCACCAGCAGATTTGCTCACGCGCTTGAATGACTTGGGCGGCGCAAATGGCATCGGCCGTTTGGACATTGTTGAAAGCCGCTATGTAGGCATGAAATCGCGCGGAATTTATGAAACTCCGGGTGGAACAATTTTGCTCGAAGCGCATCGCGGGATAGAATCTATCACGCTAGATAGATGCTCAATGCATTTGAAAGATGAGCTGATGCCGCGCTATGCGGAGCTGCTTTATAACGGATATTGGTGGTCACCTGAGCGTGAAATGTTGCAAGCCGCAATTGACAAAAGCCAAGATAACGTGTGCGGCACAGTGCGTTTGAAGTTGCTAAAAGGCAGAGCGACAGTGGTTGGCAGAAAGTCTCCAATGTCGATTTATAGCCAAGAGCATGTGACGTTTGAGGAAGATTCAGTTTACGACCAGCAAGATGCTGGTGGGTTTATTAAGCTGAACGCCCTGCGTTTGAGATTAGCACGGAAGTAGAGTTTTTCATTTCTCCCCGCTGGCGCACTTCGTGCTTGCAGACTGAGAATGCTCAGGGCTGTGGTTTTTAAATTATTCCCCCGCTGCGGCTTCGCCTTGCAGACCGAAACGCGCTCAGGGCTGTGCTAATTCTTACTACGCAGCTGCTGCTCCAAATGCTGGCTGATTTCGTCTAGAGTCATCTCTTTGCTCGTATCAATCCTAGACGGATCAACATTTTTTGCATCGATTGTTCCAGCGACCTTCTTCGCAGCCTTGAAAACCATACTTCTTTGAGTAATAGACATCGCCTCAAGCTCTTTGCGAACTTCCTTTGCCGCCTCATCCACTTGCGCACGTTGCTGCGGTGACATATTATTATATATATCCATAATGCCCGAAAATGCTGGTTCTCCAGCAGATAATGGCGCGCTAACAGCCAGCATCAAGCTAACAAACACAAAAAGTCTTTTCATTTAATCCCCCGATTGAGATTCCATTATACCTCAAAAAGATTACTATTTTATTGACAAAATTATTGTATACAATAATCTAGAGTCATGGCGAAATTAAAATCTCAATATGTGTGTCAATCATGCGGAAGCGTTGCTGGAAAGTGGGCTGGACAATGCGATGGCTGCGGTGAATGGGACACGCTGGCGGAAGAAAAGCCGCGCGAAGTTGTGCCAAAAGGCTTGAAAAGCACTTCTGGCCGCATTATTGAATTTGACTCGCTAGCCAGCGCAATCAAGGCAGAACCGCGCTCATCCACCAACATTTCCGAGATGGATCGCGTGCTTGGCGGAGGTTTGGTTCCCGGCTCAGCAATCCTCCTCGGCGGCGACCCAGGCATCGGCAAATCCACCATCCTCATGCAACTCGCGGCCAACATGGCGCTGCAAAGCAAATCGGTGGCATATATATCTGGCGAAGAATCCATCACTCAATTGCAACTCCGCGCCGAACGGCTGGGGCTTAGCAACGCTCCCGTGCTGCTCGCCTCCGCGACAAATGTGGGTGATATCATCAACACCATTGAGGGCATGCCAGATTGTGAGCTGCTCGTTATCGATTCAATCCAAACAATGTTCATCGACTCCATCGAATCCGCCCCCGGCACAGTTAGCCAAGTGCGCGCGGCAGGGTTTGAACTGATCCGCATGGCAAAATCTCGCAATATTGTGGTGGTGTTGGTTGGGCATGTTACAAAAGACGGGCAAATTGCGGGGCCAAAATTGCTCGAGCATATGGTCGACACAGTGCTCTATTTCGAAGGCGAACGCGGGCATCAATTCCGCATTTTGCGCGCAGTAAAAAACCGCTTTGGCGGCACTAATGAAATTGGCGTTTTTGAAATGACCAATGACGGACTCTCTGAGGTGACCAACCCGTCATCGCTATTCATCAGCCAGAACGAATCACAAGCCAGCGGCTCAGCAATTTTCGCTGGCATCGAAGGATCTCGCCCAATTTTGGTGGAAGTTCAAGCATTGGTGGCCGACACCTATATGGCCTCCCCCCGCCGCGCCGTTGTTGGCTGGGACAATAACCGCCTCGCAATGGTGCTCGCAGTTTTAGACGCTCGCGCAGGACTGAAATTCGGCGACCAAGAAGTATATTTAAACATCGCAGGTGGCCTCCGCATCACCGAACCAGCAACTGACCTCGCCGTTGCTGGCGCCCTGCTCTCGTCATTCCGCAACATAGCCCTGCCAAAAAACTCCGTCTTCTTCGGCGAAATTGGACTGTCGGGAGAAATCCGCCAAGTATCGCAGATGGACGCCCGCCTGAAAGAGGCAGAGAAACTTGGCTTTGAAACGGTTTTCATGCCTAAAAATGACAAAATCAAAACCTCAATGAACGCTGTGCATCTAGGGCATGTTCGAGAATTATCGGATGTTTTTTAATAATATTTGCCAGATAAAATCCATTGACCTCACGGATAAACAAGAGTAAAAAACTGATAAATGGACAACCTGATTCTCACTGATTATATCTTCCTCTTCATAACAGCTGTATCCACACTGTTTGGTTTCGCACGCGGTTTTTTGAGAGAGCTATTCACTGTCCTCAACCTCGTACTAGCAGTAGGCGCGGCATATCTATTATTTCCATACGCAAAAATCTTCTTTGCCTCGCATTTAAAAGACGAACTCACAATTATGGGAGCAGCTGGACTAGGCTCGTTCGTGTTTTCATGGATCCTAGTTGCAATAATAAACTCATTCGTTATCGACTCCCTAAAATTCATGCGCGGCGGCTTCGTTGACCGCATCATGGGCATAGCTCTTGGTTTGTTCCGCGGAGCGCTCATTGTGATTGGAATATACTTAGGCGTTACTGTAACCGTCAACGCTCAAGACAATGACGACGCACTTCCAGCTTGGCTGAAAGATGCAAAAAGCTTGAACTATATCAAAGTTCAATCGCAATATGTTGTTGCATTAATGCCAAAGCGTTTCAAAGATTTCTATAACAACCAAGACGGCTCATTGAGCGAGGCCTTAAACGACAAGGTGAAAGAAAACTTTGATCCGAGCAAAGCAACGCAACTACTAGACATGGGCTTTGATTCACTCGAAATAGAAGACTTTCAAGAGCTTCTTACTGGCATAGATAACAGCCTAAGCGTTGAAGATATGAACGATTTCAGCCCAAGTACAATTAAGATGATTGGAGAGCAAGCGCTTCAAGATTATGACCTAGACGGAAGTGCGGCAAGCTTGAGCCAAGATAAACTTAATGCAATTAGAAAACAGCTAGAGAAAATCAAAATTGGGAATTCTAACTAATGGATAATGACAACCTAACAAACCCCTTTGATGACGACAAGCTGCATGAAGAATGCGGAGTTTTTGCCATTTTCAACGGGCTCGAAGCGTCGACCCTAACGGCACTAGGATTGCACTCTTTGCAACATCGCGGCACCGAGGGAGCAGGAATTGTTTCCAGCAACGAAGGTAATTTCCACATCCATAAGGCAATGGGCAAAGTTGGGGATAATTTCAACAAGCCAGAAGTTATCGCAATGCTGCCAGGTCAATCAGCAATTGGCCATAACCGATATTCTACAGCAGGCGAGAAAGGCGTAATCAACATACAGCCATTTTCTGCAGAGCTAAGCTTTGGGAATTTCGCAATGGCCCATAACGGCAATTTTACAAACGCAAACGTGCTTCGTGGCGAATTGATAAACCGCGGCTGTATTTTCCAGTCATCGATGGATACAGAAGTTTTGTTCCAACTAATTGCACAAAGCCGCGCAAAAACTGTGGCTGAAAAATTGGCTGACGCACTGAGTCAAGTTGAAGGCGCATCATCAGTTGTGGCGATGGATGACAATAATGTCTATGGAATGCGAGACCCATATGGCGTGCGTCCTTTGGTTTTGGGCAAGCTCGGCGATTCATACGTCCTAGCTTCAGAAACTTGCGCGCTGGATATTATCAACGCAAAATTCGTGCGCGACATTGAGCCAGGTGAGTTGGTGGTTATCAACAAAGACGGCGTTGAAAGCCTCAAACCATTCCCGAAGAAATCACAAAAATTCTGCATTTTTGAGCATATCTATTTCGCCCGCCCAGACAGTGTTTTGGACGGCCGCCATGTTTATGAAGTGCGCAAAGAAATTGGCCGTGAGCTGGCAAAAGAAAACCCTGTAGAGGCCGATTTAGTCTCACCTGTGCCAGATTCTGGCGTTCCTGCTGCAATTGGCTATGCCGCGCAAACTGGACTACCATTTGAATTTGGAATCATCCGCAACCATTATGTTGGCCGCACATTCATCGAGCCAACGGATCAGGTTCGTAATTTGGGCGTGAAGCTCAAGCATAATGCGAATATTCGCACCGTTAAGGGCAAGCGTGTGATTTTGGTTGATGACTCGATCGTGCGTGGAACAACATCAAAGAAAATTGTACAGATGATGAAAGAAGCGGGCGCGAAAGAAGTGCATATGCGCATCGCCAGCCCGCCAACCACAAATTCTTGCTTCTATGGCGTTGATACTCCAGAAAAGGATAAGCTGATGGCGCATAAACATAGCGTTAAAGAAATGTGCGAAATGATTGGCGCCGACAGCCTAGAATTCATTAGCATCGACGGCTTGTACAATGCAGTTGGCGAAAACAGCCGCAACAAAGACAATCCTCAATTCTGCGATGCATGCTTCACAGGCGAGTATCCGATTCGTATCTTGGACAAGGGCATTGAATCTGCTCATGAAAAAGAACCCGCTTAAGGCTCAACACTCATCTTATGCAAAAAAGCCAAAACGAAGCAATCTAGCTTCCCCGATAGATTACTTCATTTTGACTTCTAAACTCCCTTAGGGGGTTAGCTTTGCGCAGCCATTACATTGGCATTTTGATTATGTCTTGATACGCGTTTATCACCTTATCACGAATTGCAATCACACTCTTCAACGCCACATCTGCACTGTTTACCGCGTTCACAACCTCGTTCAAACTTGCTTTGCCCACAACTGCATCGGCAGCCACTTGCTCGGCCTTTCCAACTTCGCTGATACTGCTTTTTGCCGCATCCGCAACCATGTTGCCAAATCCACCTCCGCTTGCGCCGCTCGTGCCAGAGGTTGAGCCCGAAGACTCATCCAGCATTTTCTGCGCAACCTTATAAGCATTTGTCGCATTAAAATTATTAGTTCCACTTATCATTCCTATCTCCCCAGATGGTTTAATTTATTATCTCAATAGCTCCAAAGTTCTCGCTATCATTGTTTTTGTTATCTCAATCACACTCAAATTCGCCTGATATGCCGCCTTGGCCTCACGCATATCCGTCATTTCCACCAAGCTGTTCACATTTGGCAAAAGAACATAGCCTTTTTCGTTGGCAGTTGGATTGCCTGGGTCATATTTTTGTGTATATGCCGATTTATCCTCACCAATTTTGTCCACAACAACCTTAGAAATCCCAAGCTCCCTATCCATCACGGATTTGAACGAGATTGTTTTGCGGCGGTATGGCAAGCCATTTTCTTCCGTCGAAACAGAGTTGGCGTTGGCCACGTTCTGCGCGATTAACTTCAAACGCTCACTTTGCGCCTGCATCCCAAAAGCTGCTATATCTAATGACTTCATCTTAGCCTCCTGTTAAGCCCAATTCTTAGGCATTTTCGCCGATCGTGCTTTTCAGCATCGACAGCATTTTTCTATATATACTCGTCGTTTGTTGATACTCACCGCTATTCTTGGTCAGCTTCATCATCTCCTGCTCCATCACCACTCGGTTTCCTGTTGGCGTGATCTCAAACGGGTTGCGGTCAACCTTACCGTCAAACTCTTGCGCTGACGAAGAGTTTGCGCTGGTTGATATATGCATACTCGAGGTCGCCACTGGCTTCACCGAGCTTGAACCAGACGTTGCGTTGAGCACTGCCTTGAAATCTAGCGCCTTCAATTCCTTGACGCCATAGCCCGGAGTGTTAGCGTTTGAGACGTTCTCCGCCATAACATCTTGCTTAGCGCCAAGATATGTCATGTTGGTTTGCATCAGATTAAAAACTTTTAGCTTTGATATATCCATTGTTTTCTTTGTTAAAGGTTATAGTATGATACTAACATTAAAGCCTTAACAATAAGTTAATGCTAGGAAAAAATTGCCTATGCTCTTTATAACACGAAAAATAAATGAATCTGTGATAATTAATAACAACATTGAGCTCAAGATTCTTGAAGTGAAGGGAAAGACTGTGAAGCTTGGCTTTGATTTCCCCGAGAAGGCGACAGTTCTGCGCAAAGAGCTGCACGATAAGATCATAGAAGAGAACATGGCGGCTGCAAAAACAGATGGCTTTGAAGGCTTTGAAGATTTATGATATGATCCATAGATGGACAAGGACGAAAAAATTGCAGTTGCGCTCGAATATCAGCACGGAGTTTCTGAAGCGCCAAAAATTATTGCATCTGGCAAGGACGAGATTGCAGAACGCATAGTCGCCATGGCCGAAGAGCATGGGATTATTATCCGCAAAGACCAAGAACTGGCCGAAATCCTCTCAGTGTTAGAAGTAGACTCGCTAATTCCGCTTGAAACCTATTCAACAGTTGCGGAAATCCTGTCATTTATATATCGTAAGAATAGAGAAAAATTGGATAGTGATGGATAATATAGAAAAAGAATTGGACGTAGCGATTAAATTTGTAGAGCAAGCGCAAGCGAGTTTGGCAGAAGACAACGTGGTGGTGCTGACTGAGCTGCAAGGAAATGTGGCGCAAATTTGCAATATTATTGCCGAGATGCCAATTGAGAAAGGCAAAGACTATCGCGATAAGATGGTGGTCCTTTCTGAGAAAATGGAAGATTTGGAAATTGACCTGCGCGCTAAGAAGATTTCCGTACAGCGTGAGATAAAATCAGCCAACAACAGCAAAACCGCCTCCACCGCTTATGAGAAAGCGAGAATTGGCGGGATGGATTTGGCCGACAGCACCGACGAGGAAATTAACTAGCATGGATAATAGCGAAATTCTTTCATCCCTACTCTCTCTGATTTTTGTAATCAGCATAATCGGCCTATGCGCATTTTTGCTAAAGCGCTTTGTGCTGGAAGGAAATTTTTCGCTGGCTGGCAAGGTTTCTGGCAAAACAAAACGTCTGAAAATCATTGAGCATATGCCAATTGATGCAAAGCGCCGTATGCTATTGCTGGAAAAAGACGGGAAGGAAGAGATTTTGATTATGCTGGGCGCGACTAGCGAAACCGTGATTTCGACTAAGACTATCAAGAAGTAAACTACTCAATCCCCAAAATCTTATGCAGCTGCACTGACATAATATAGCCTTGCTCAATTGCAGTTTTTTGCGCAAACGCCAAATTCTCCGCGTTCTTCTCCGCGTCATACTCATCCATTGCCTGCACATAAATTGGAGCACTCACATCGGCCTGCCCCACCTCTGGCACAGAATCATAATCTGGCAAAGACTTGGAAAGAACGAACTTGAAGGCACTGATTCTTTGCAGCAAATCTTCACGGATTTTTGTACGGATTTTTGGGGAGCAAACAATCTCTACATCTTCATGCAAATCTCGAAACAGCGTGCCATTTGTTTCAATCTGCACCACATAGCCCTGCACAATCAGCAACTCGCACAGCTTCTCTATAGGCTGGCGCAATGGCTCTCCACCTGTTATCACCACCAGCTTTTCTTGCGTAGCTAGGCGCGCAACCTCAGCTCCAATCTTCTGCAAGCCCTGCTGCTCGAACTCATCAAACTCAGTGTCGCAAAATGTGCAGGCTAAGTTGCAGCCACCCAAGCGGATGAAGATTGCAGGTTGCCCAGCACGTGGCCCCTCACCTTGCAGCGTTGGAAAAATCTTCACCACATCAAGCAGCTCGCCATCACCCTGCACAGGCTTTAAAATCTGATTTTTACCGAACATAGATATTATTGATTGTTACTTAGATACGCTTGAAGAAGCATTTATAACCTTCAAACGCGCCGACCCTGCGGCCGTTTCTAAATTGCTAATTGCCTCTATCGCATCATTAAGAACTTGCTGCTCTTCTTCAGCCAAATTCTCAAGCTTCTTACCCTTATTAACATCGCTCTGAATCTGCTTCAAGTCTTCTTCAGGCAAAGGAATCAACCCCTTCTCCTCTAGGTAACCAAATGGCGCGATTGCTTCTGAGCTCACAAGCTCTTGCAAGAACTCTTCAATGCCCGGAATTACACCGATATGAGAGCGCTTCACATATACATATAGAGGACGTGAGATTATATACGCACCTTCCGCGATTGAATCATGCGTAGGAACAACTCCAGAGATTTTAGAACCCTGAACAAGATTTGCATTCTCTTCCAAGAAGCTAAATCCGAACACACCCAGCGCTTCTGGGTTTGAGTTGAGCTTCTGAACGATCAAGTTGTCATTCTCACCAGTTTCAATATATCCGCCGTCTTCACGAATGATGTGACAAGCTTTTTTGCGCGCGCCAAAATCAGCATAGCTTAGCTTGTAAGCTTCCAAATGCCAGCAACCAGCTTCCATCACCAGCTCTACAAAAGCATCGCGCGTTCCCGAAGTTGCGGGCGGGCCATAGACAGTTATTTCTGCGTTTGGAAATTCTGGGTTAATTTCATCCCAAGTCTTGAAGTAGTTGTCTACCAACAGCTTTGGGTTATCTTTTGCTGGGATTTTTTCGGCCAGAGCCAAAAACAGCTCCGACAATGTCATATCAAAATTATATGAGTTAACTGAGTTAGCCACAACAATTCCGTCATAGCCAATCTTGATTTCAGAAATTTCTGTAACGCCCGACTTGTAGCATTTAAGCAGCTCACCTGGAGTTATTCTGCGAGATGCATTTACAACGTCTGGTACGTTCTCACCCACGCCTGAGCAAAACAGCTTCAGACCACCACCAGTTCCCGTTGCTTCAACCACAGGGGTTTTAAACTCAGTCTTACGACCGAACTGCTCTGCAACAACGGTTATGAATGGATATACGGTTGAAGAGCCAACGACGCGAATTTGTTCTCTGGCTGATGCTGAGTTTGGAAGCACTGCCGCAACCAAAGCGAACGCTGCTACAATATTTAGCATTTGTTTTCTAATTTCTAAC
>JALZVI010000149.1 GCA_023301015.1 Rickettsiales bacterium
CTGTCCTTGTAGATTATACATCTTGACCTGTAAGATATCACCTAGTGCCTCTGGTACAGATATACTCAACTCAGAGTGCATAGGATTAGGAGAAAGGGTAACTACGGGAGTAGATTCTAGATCTGAGACAGCTGTAGGCTCTACTGGCTTGTAGTAATAAAATATCCGCTCCATGGTATCGGTTTCATTCAACCAAACGTCAGTAACGTATTTTTTTCTTGATAACAACATGCTCTTTTGGGCATAGGGTCTAGTAGGGAAAAAGTCGGGATACCATACCTCTTCTACCGGAATAGTTGTGTCGTAGTTATACGCCGTAACTGTTCTCGACACAGGTATCTGTGATGTTTCATTCGGAAAGAAATTTCTTTCTATTCTGATAAGATCTCCGTTATCATTGTAAATGTATTCCTCCGGGATTCCATCAACCAACTCACCAAACCCTTCAAATGCTAAGGGTGCTTCTCTCAAAAGAGGATAAACGCGATCTATCAATCCATCATTGTTATAGGTATACCTAGTACCCTCGTTAGATATTAATCCATTCCTTCTCCAATTTCTATAGGCTTTCTCAGATTCTAACTCCCCAGATTCTGTGTAATTATAGGAGATGCTATCAAAAACATACCACTGGTTAATATCGAGGTCATAAAAATACTCCAGCTGATATGACAAATGTTCATCAGTGTAGAAATAACCATAATTCTTTATATGCGTAAGTGTATCCGTGTTTGCATCCCTACTAAATATAGAAATCAGGTATCTTCTATCTAGCGAATCATATTCATAAACCGTCAGTCCTGAGGGTCTATTAAGCGCTATATCATCCACTCCTCGCGACTCAAATGCAATCAATTGTTGATTGTCATTATACCTGTACAATCTCTCGATAAGCGGTTCTTTGTCAGATAAACTATATCCTCCCGTCCAGATATTATAAGTAGACCTAATAATATTTCCAAATTCATTATAATACATCTTAAATAATGAAATAGGTTCCCATGTAAAGCCATCTAGTCGGTAATCAAATATGGCTTCTACGTCTGACATATCGTCTTTTAAATGCACAGAACTAGTTAAAAATTCATTGTTAGGATCAAGTTGAGCATATGTACTATCCAACAAAAAAGTATAATCACTTTTTTTCTGTTGTAAAATTATATTAGATTTCAGCGTCTCATAATACTCTCTCGACCAAGGAAGGTCATAGTACCCACCTTGAGTTTCTGATGGCAAAAAAATATCGTCATGAAATTCTTCAGGATTTTCTTGAGCAGCGGAATTTTCTACAAAAACAAAAGATATTATAAAGACAAGGGCAATGACAGTAAGAGTTCTTGTGGCAAGTTGAGAATGGCCATTATTCATACTATAAATATACGATATAAGAAATTAAACGTCAGAAGTACGTGACTATAACCTACATCTTAACAAACCGCCCACTACTCTCCTGCGCTCTATACCTGACCGTATACAGATAAGTCCCTACCACCAGATGATCCACAGATATCATTTCTCCCGATAAGACCTGTCCCTTAAACATAAGCTGCCCTTGTAGATTATATATGTTGACTTGTAAAATATCACCTAGTGCTTCTGGTACAGATATTCTCAACTCAGAGTGCACAGGATTAGGAGTAAGGGTAACTACAGGAGTAGATTCTAGATCTGAGACAGCTGTTGAAATTACTGGCTTGTAATAATAAAACAACCTTTCTATGGTATCTGTTTCATTAAGCCAGACGTCCGTAATGTATTTTTTTCTCGATAACAACATGCTCTTTTGAGCATATGGTCTTGTGTGAAAAAACTGAGGATACCAGACTTCTTCTAATGACACAGTTGTGTCGTAACTATATTCGGTAACGGATTTAGAAATAGGTAACTCAGCCGTTTCATTAGGATAGATAGTAATTTCAATTTTAAAAAGATCACCCCTTTCGTTGTAGATATATTTCTCAGGAATACCTTCTTCTAGTTTGCCATTTTCAGTACTAATGGACCTATCTCTTTTCAGTGGATAAATGTAGTTAATTTTATCCTTAGAGTTATAAGTATATCTCGTTCCCATGAGAGGAGTAATACCATAAGTCCATTCAATATATTCTATTTCAGATTCTAACAAACCTTTCAAATTATAATTGTAACTAATACTATCAGCTAGCACCCATCTGTTTTCTTCAGTAATAAAATAATATCGCACCCTAGAGTGAAGATTTCCGTCATTGTTATAATCATAAAAAAAGTTATAGTCCTGAACCAAAGAATCAATAATTTGATCTCTTTTATAGGTGGATACATTATAGCGTCTTGCCAAAGAATCATATGATGTAATTCTAAGACTTGAAGGACGTTTTAAAGCTAAATCCCCATCAGTTCTCATTTCATATTCTATTTCTTGTTGATTTTCATTGTATCTATAGTGTCTCTCAATAGAAGGTTCTTTGTCATTCAAGTCATATCCTCCATCCCATCTATTATATGTCGATCTAATGATATTGCCGCTTGAATTGTAATACATCTTAAAAAGAGAATTGGGAATAAGTACGAGTCCTTCGTTATCATAATTTAAAATAGCTTCTACACCATTTAGATCATCTAGTTTGTACACAGTCACATCTACGTAATCATCTTGTTTCTCATTATATGCATAAATACTATCCAATAGATAATAGAAATCACTTTTCTTCTGTTGTAAAATCATATTAGATTTCAGCGTCTCATAATACTCTGTCGACCAAGGAAGGTCATAGTACCCACCTTGGGTTTCTGATAGCAAAAAAATATCGTCATGAAATTCTTCAGGATATTCTTGAGCAACGGAATTTTCTACAAACACAATAGATATTAAAACAATAAGTGCAATAACACTTTGTCTTGTAACTGAACTGAAGAATGTAAAGTGATTCATATTAAAATATTTTTATATCAGTGAAAACTAATTGCATAATTTACCATATGTCTCATTGCATATTGCTATCGCATTCTATTATAATTACAGTGATAGAATTTTTAAGCATAGTCATTTCTAGAACTTCCACAAGTCCCAAAAGGAGGTATGACTGTGTAAAATTAAATTATTTTTTAATCTAATACCGATTTTTATGTTCAGAGTATCATTTAAATTTTTAGTTACCCCCCCCTAATACTTTTATTTGTTTTAAGTCATTGTGTAACGCTAGTTGCTCAGTTAGAAGACCCTAGGGAGCTTCCCAAACCTGGCCCACCACCAGACCCATATGTTACTATACAAGATTCTGATCTCCCTTGTGGTTGTGATCTTATTATTATACAAAACGTTCCCTCCCCAGCACCAGATACAGAATTGGGTGGCAATCCAAGCCCTGACCTTGATGGTGACTTAGATAATTTCAGAAGAGTTACCGCGTCTGGAGAATGTCTAGAAACAGTCAAGGTATATAGACATCAGCAACAAGTCAATCTTGTCAATAGTGTCAATGACGTTATAGCCAGATATGTCCATGATGCCAAAGAAATATGTTTCCAAGGGAATTTCTTTTTTAAAGAAAAAATTAACTTGACATATAATGTCAATATAACATTGCTGCCGGGATCTGGCTTTTATTATCGTGGCGATGGTCATGAACCAGCAATAGAAATGATCGGTATTTTTAACACCATACAAGGTGGTAAAATCCATACAATAGTTCCTATGCCAGAAGGCTTGATCGCCATCAACTCAGCAGAGAGAAAGAAAAACTCTGCTAATGATAACAGAAGTATAGAAAATCGATTTAACAATAGAATCAAGGATATAGAACTTATCAGTTCCCATGATAATTCTGAGGGTGATCCCAGAGACCACAAAGCCATAGTATTGCACAACACCAAAGCCTCAATTATAAACGTTGGGGCTGATATAGGCACCAATTATTTTACACATATCTCTAATGTCGATATAGACGGTTTTTCTACCGGTATGCACTTACGCGGTTATAGTAATGCCAACAACGTGAGAGATATCAGAATGAAAAATATAGATGGCTATGGGATATGGCTATCAGGCTGTGTGGACAATAATTTCACAAGTGTAACCTATGAAAATTGTCAGAAGGCCACAGCCATACGCATAGACAATTACGTCGACGATAAGTATCAAGGCATTCCGATTGAGGTTGATGGAAAGATCCTTGATGGCACGCAAGCTATTGATCGAATTACTACTGATCCAATTACCATGTTGCCAGACCCCAATGTAAAACTGCTTTTTGATCCATTATTTGTAATAAATGAGATTATCAAAAAAGTACCTTCAAACCTTATCCCTAGTAATAAGCAAATTAAGTTTAATGAAATAGTGCAAAATCTAAGCTATCCATTAGAAACCATTCTAACATTACCTTCTGGTGGTTTTGTAGATGGGACTGCCCCATGTCTTCTAGAAAATTCCATAGAATCTGATGGTTCTTTGAAAAGATTCGGATTAATAGGTTATTATGAGGATGGAGATAATCAAGCGAACATTATCACTAATTTTCCAGGTGATGGAAAAGATGTCACCAGTGTTAGAAGGGACCCAATGTACCAACCAAGTAATAATCCTAGTTATACAGATGAATTGTCTCTTTTTGCACCATTCAAAGATAAATTCCTTAATGTTCTACCTGCCACTTGTAGAAATGGCAATCCCAATGATGACGAATTCTGGACAGAGTATTATATCCCACCGCTATACAATGGATTTTCTAATATCAAAATATTCAAAGAAGAAAATGGCCAGGACGAGTTACAAGTCAGAAAAGCTGTTCTTGTAGAAGATAGAGAAATAGATGATCAACCTAAGTGCGAGTGGTTATCACCTGGTAACTCCAACTGTAATCTATACACAAACATGGGATTTGGTAATACTATATATTTCTGTGAGAGTGATTTGTTTACCCTAGGAAAAGAAAACAATAGCGCCGTGGAAAATTTCACTGGCGACGGAACAGGAAGTGATGTTTTGACTACTTATGGCGATAGAAAGACAGAACTCAAAACCTATAAGCCAGGTCAAGCAAATCCGAGCTCATTTCTTATTATCTCATTTCAATAAAAGTAAAATGAAAAATATCACAGCAATAATATTAATACTTTCCATCTATTGCAATATCATAAGTGCTCAGACTACTAAGGAAATTCCCATATGGCCTACCGTCCCATTGTGGGTTGATGAGATCAATAATTCTACGGATGATATAATCTGTCTTGTAGGTACTGCTATAGGAGCGGAAACTATTACCGTAGAGAAATCTATTGTCCTAAAAGATGGTAAAACATTGGTCATACCTAATCTTGTTACACTAGACCTTATCAATGGATCAACCATAACTATGGAAGGTACGGGCACTACCATTAAGGGTTCTCATTACAAAAGCAGTAAAATAACCTACAATGGTGAAGATGGCTCTGCGATTACAATGGATAATTGTCAGGGTTGTAAAATAGAAGAGATAAATATCACTGGAGATAAACCAGAAAATGGTGATATTGAGGATGGTTGTGGTACTGCCGATTTATGCCATAGCGGCTATCAATTATGCAATGGAGCAGATCACCCACTTATACCTATTTGTTTAAGAGAAGGATGTATCAAAAAACAAAACGCTACAGGTGTCACTATAAATAATAACTCTGAAGGAAATGAGTTTTCTTCTGTCAACATAGAACATCTCAAGGTAGGTATCATGGTCAACTCAAATGGGAATACATTTGAAGATCTTCAATTTATGCATGTTGGATTGACTCAAGCTCATATCTATGCTCTAGAAGACCCGAATTGTATAGGGTCAGATTGTCCTCGGCAATCGGGATGCGATGAAGATGACGTCTGTGCAGGACATGGAAGTCTCACGCAAGGAGCAGGGATATGGATAGAAAACGCAGATAACAATAAAATTATTAATGTTTTCCATTCTCAATCACCTGGAGCAATTACTATATTATTCAACGAGGTATGTAATGGCAACGAAGCGATAGGTATAAGTGTAGAACAAGAACTATCTGTATGTGCCTCTCCCGCAATATATGCTGATGGAACGGCATGGGGTAGCGAAAACAACTATATAGTTGATAATTACAATGGCGCTTGGGTGCCACCTGGAACAAAGGCAATATTATGTCCGAACAACACGATAATATCCGTACACAATCAAGGATTGATAGAATGTAAACATGCTACTCAAACAATAACGGCTTGTCCTTAAATTCAAAAAAATGAAAATGAAAAATATTTTATATATAGTTATCTTAATAATGGGTTTTCAATCTATGTTGGCCCAAGAGTCAGAATTTATAAGACATGACAGATTCTGGGAAGATCCCGATAATATAATTACAGCAGAAAGTCTAGTTACCGCACTAGATAAATTTGGAGAGTGGCATTATTTTGAGATGGATCCTGTTTTAGGTCGTGTAAATTTATTCAAGAGAGATGTTGTCTGTGATGATCCATTTACGGCAATCTGTACTAATATCAGTGATGAAAGTTCAGGTATAGGAGATTGGGCTGGAAGTTACGTAAGTGATGGTTATGGTAGAGTTAGTGTCTCTTTTAACACATTTAGTGTACCGGATCAACTTATAGTACTCGTCAATGGTGTAGAAGTGGCCAACAGTGGTTTCTACTCCAGTAGAAAATGTCCTGGATACTTTAATAATTGTACTGTTGAATATGGATGTGCTCAGGATTATACAGTGGACGTTAACATAGGCGCTCAAGATCAATTGGACTTAATCGTATACGCCAATAATTGTAGTATCTCAGGCGGAACACAGTGGGATCTATCTGCATCTTGTCAGCAAAAACAAGGAACCGGAAGAAGAAATGGAAAGTCCACAGATTACACAAGTGAAGATGATCTAGATGAAAGTGGATTAAATAATGTAAGCATTCACTATTATCCTAATCCTGTTTCTGAAGTTCTCACTATACAATCCAATGGAGTTATTCCCAATGAGATAAGTATTATCAGCGCAACAGGCAAGCAAGCCTTGAATGTTAACATGTCTAGTAATTCAACGCAAATTGATGTTACAAGTTTAGAATCTGGTGTTTACATAGCGAAAGCAGTTTATGACACTTACATCGATACACAAGTTATAGTTGTAGAGAGATGATAACAAAATAATCGATTTTTGGAATAGAACGCCTTGGGATTTTTAATTCTGAGGCGTTTTTTTCTTTACATAAATTAGAATGAAAGTACGCTTACATTTCCATCTTGACCTTCTAGGTCTTCTTGCATCAGATTTGTACTGGCATCTTAAGGAACATCTTCATCTAAGAATAGTACATTATTGATCTTCTGATTATAATTCCACCTCATAAGTAGTATCGTAACTTTCTCCAACAAAAACAGCATGATATCTATTTATCTCCAAACTTATTACTCAACACTGTCTCAGCTACAAAACTAGCCAGTATTAAAAGTCCTCCAATAATAGTCATATAGGCTGGCACTTCTCCCAGAAAAATAAAAGCCCATAATATTCCGTATACAGGAATTATTGCACTCATGAGTCCTACCGTTACTGCCGAGAACTTTTTGAGGTAATGAACCAACAACGTATGCCCCATAGAAGTAGATATGACAACCAAACCCATTAAATATGGAATGTCGTGGACAAACGCAGTTGAGTCTTTGAAAAACAACATAGGTAAGAGTACAAAAGAGGTCACAGCCAATTGAAAAAACATCATCACGGACCCATTGTAACCACTTACAACCTTTCTTGTGTATATATTACGTAAGGCATAGGCCAAAGCGGAAATCAAACCAAAGATTACGGCGAGAGTTGTATCGTCATCTAATTTGAATTCTGGTGAGATAAGGTAAATTCCTAACATAACCAACATGGCAAGAAATAACTGATATATCTTAAATCTTGTCTTAAGAATCAGTGGTTCCAAAATAGAAGTCATCGCAGGAAAAGTATGAAGTGTTAATAACGCCACAGCAACATTAGAATACAGCAGTGAATAGAAATAAGTTACCCAATGTATCCCCATAAGGCCACCACCGAGAAAGACAGCATTGAAATCTTGCAAACTTTTTATTCGTAAATCAAGCTTTGTAATCTTAACATATAATCCTAAGAGAATCATAGATATCAGTGCCCTCCAAAAGATAGAAATCTCAGGAGCCATATGCATCTGTCTTCCAAATACACTAGAAGTGCTTATGCATATCAACGCAAGGTTGAAGCCAATCAGAGAAGACCTAGAAGAATTGTAGTTCACAGTTATATGTTAATCTGTGTAATTATTAGTTTAGATTCTCATCTAACAACGGTTGCAAGGCGTACCAAACATTTTCTAATACGATCTTTTGCCCCAGCGCATTAGGATGTTTACCATCTGGTAGGTTAAGTTCTGTTTTACCAGCAACTCCATCTAACAAGAAAGGAATGAGTACGGCTTTATGTTTCTGCGCAAGCTCAGGAAATATATTATTGTAAGCTCTCTGATAGGCCGCCCCCATATTAGGTGGCGCTAGCATACCTGCTAAGATCATAGGCATTCCTTTTTTCTTTATCTGGACAGATGTTAATATAGAATCAAGGTTAGATCTCGTATTTTTAACATCAAGTCCTCTGAGCATATCATTTGCACCTAACTCTAATAGAAATATATCAGGCACTTGCTTGGTTACCCAATCCAATCTATTTATACCACCAGCTGTAGTTTCACCACTTAATCCCGCATTTATCACACGATAGTTAAGTTCCATAGAGTCTAATCGATCTTGTAATAATGTAGGCCAAGCATCTTTTTCATCTAGTCCATAACCTGCAGTCAGGCTGTTGCCGAAACAGAGTATTGATTTCTTCTCCTTTTTAGTCGATTCTACAGCAACTTCTGCCTTTTCTATTGTGTCTATCACAACATCCTTCTGACTTGCTTGTTTATCTTTGCATGATGTAAATGCGCTTAAAAAAATCAATAAACAAACAATACATTGAAACTGAGGTAAATACTTCTTTTTCATGACTTAAAATTAACATTAATTGGCTACGATTTACGTAGTAATTAAACAGATAAGCAACTTATGAATACCATTCTTTCTGCTAATAACATTCAGAAAATATATACAAGTGGGGACAAACAACTCCAAGTACTCGATAATATAAACTTCAATATAGATGCGGGTGAAGTTGTTTCTATCATAGGTCCATCAGGAAGTGGCAAGACGACACTACTGGGATTATGTGCGGGATTAGATTCTCCCTCTGAAGGTCATCT
Organism: Rickettsiales bacterium; assembly: GCA_023301015.1. The sequence goes on from JALZVI010000149.1 coordinate 9,245, forward strand.
CAATCTATGTGGCGCTAACCTCAACCAATTGAATGAAAACGAGAAAGCCATTCTACGTAACAATAAGGTCGGTTTTATCTTTCAGAATTTTCAATTGATTCCTACATTGACGGCTCTTGAGAATGTGATGATCCCCATGGAATTACTTGGAAACAGATCTGCCGCAGCTATTGCCAAAGATCTCCTTGATCGTGTAGGTCTAGCAAGCAGAATGACTCACTACCCTGCTCAGTTATCTGGTGGAGAACAACAACGTGTTTCTATGGCTAGGGCTTTTTCAAATTCACCTCAAATATTATTTGCTGATGAGCCAACGGGTAATCTTGATGAGACCACAGGCATTAAGGTGGAGGCCTTACTATTTGATCTTAATAAAGAGCAGAAAACAACCCTTGTTATCGTTACCCATGATCTCGAACTGGCTAATAAAACTGATCGGATCATCAAACTCAAAGGGGGAAAGATCGTAAGCGACACATTGACTTCATCAGAGCATAAGCTATAATATGAATACTAATAAAATAGCTTTTCTAGTTAGAACTGCTCTAAGAGATAGCCGCAATAACCGAGGCAAATTGTTTATGTTTATGTCATCCATAATATTGGGTATTACGGCATTGGTGGCCATCAATTCGTTTAACTATAATCTGGTCAAAGATGTAAACAGGCAAACTAAAACAATTTTAGGTGCAGATATCCAAGTCAAAGGAAAAAAACAGCTGCCTCCAAAATTGCAAACCATTATAGATTCAATCCCAGCTCAACAAGCAACAGCGTCAGCCGCA
>JALZVI010000150.1 GCA_023301015.1 Rickettsiales bacterium
GAGATAGAAAACACATATTCTGTTTGTTCTGATTCTATTCCCAATTCGTTTTTTGCCTTAAGCTTAAAGGAATAATCACCGTGACTCAGGTTATTGTATTCTTTGGAGTTGATAGTTAACCATGGCGACCAATCTTTGTCAGAACCTTGAAGAAAATAACTATATTTTATTTCTTCATTTGTGTAACTGATGTCTGATGAAAAAGAAAAGCGGAGGTCTTTTTCTTCGTGACTTAGAGTTAAGTCCGATGCGTTTTTTTTATAAATGCTTTGGAATAAGCTGTCCTTATAATTGATGAGAACGGCTTGGTCTAATGAAATGGTGGGTGGAGAAGAATTATTTAAATGTGCAGGTTTATATAATAATATGCCTTGATCTGCGCACATAATAATGTCTAAGGAATCTAACTCGTGTAAATTCTCAAATCCTCCTACAAATATTTCACTATCAATGGGGTAAACACTTTTTTCATAACCATCTGTCGTTGGCGTAAGTATTCCTGTTCCGTTATTAGAAATATACCTTATCTTTTGGCCACTTTCAAATAATCTATAAACTGTCTCTTCCTTCTCAAACTGTCCATTCAGAATAACATTCTCTTCGAATTTTTCTTCATCGGGTTTCCAATTATAGATACCGCTTGGATTAGATAAAATGATTTCTTCATTTACACTAAATAGATAATTTCCATTTTTGTCTCCGATGCCATCGTCTAATGTCATTGTCCTTACGGAAGCCTCAGAAAAATCTGCATTAAAAGTCAATCGGTAGACGCCTCTATACGGATGTGCTACCCATAAGTGCCTTTCGCCTTCTTTTTCTATTATCCGCGATGACTCCGCAAATCCTAGGATTTTATGAGAAAACTGTAATTTTCCAAGCTTCTTTTTATAGATATCCACCCCATAGTAATTACCACAGGCATAGGTATCTGCGTTCATCTTAACAAATTTCCAGCTACCTATCGTCGGAGAAATTTTGTCTACTGTTAAGTCAGAGTTGACGATCATGGCACCTTCTCCATGTGATAGAATCAATGTGTTATCTATCACATCCATACCCCATACTTGCCCATATGTGCCTGGGACAATGTTGTATTCATCTTCTATAAGCGGGTTGTAGTAAGTTTTAAGATCTTTGTAATAAAGTCCATTGTTGGTGCCAAAAAACATCTTATTTTCCCAATGTTCTACGTCATACACTGCACCTTCTAGTTTACCATCTGGGGTATAACTAGAAGTGGCAGAAGAGAAATGGATCTGATCTATCCCATATGCCGTACCTAGCCATACGTCTCCATTGTTATCAGTTTCCATCGTCATGATATTATTACTCTGTAGACCACTTTCTTTGTCTAGCTTGTATGCAACTTTACCTTCCTTGTCGATCAACAAGACTCCTCCTGATTGGGTAGAAATACAGATCAGGTCATTGGCAATTACACCGTTGGTTATGCGATTTTTTATAAGGTATTCCTGTGCATTGCATTCCCATTTATCAAAACGAACACCATTATAAATGTAGATGCCATCTCGTTCTGTCAGTACGAGGTATTGTAAACTATCTAAGGAAAGGAGACCAGAAATGTGCTTTCCAGCGAATATGTCACTTTTTTCGACCTTTATAGGCGTATTATTTTCAACTCTATAGATGCCACTATAAAATTGATTGTAATAAATAGCACCTTCCATTTCTTGTAGAAAAGAAACGATTACATCTTTTCCTTGTTCGAATGTCTCAGTGCCTTGATCACTGTAACTCAGTAGTGTATTGTTGGTTCTACAATACAATTTCCCGTTCAAGTAAGCCATTTGCCAGATATCTTCCAGTGACTGCAGATGAGGTGGCATATTCTGTTTTACTGAATTGTATACCAAGGTTCCTTTCTCCTTGTCTGGAGAAAAATACCCTAATTCATCTTGGGCACCGACATAGATTCTATCCTGGCCGTCATATGCCAATGATCGTAAAATGGTGCCATTAGGTATAAGGTATTTAGTCCAAGAGTTTCCTGTATACTTTAGAAGGCCCGCATTATTTGCCGCAAATAAGTGATTTTTGTAACCATAAGATAAGTCCCAATTCTGAGTATCTCCACCATATTCTTCTTTCTCATGGTTAATAATTGTAGGTATACCAAGGTTTATAGTTTGAGATAGTATTTCATTGAGCATAGATGTACTCAATAAAGTTGCTAAAACGACCAGAAGCCTTGTTATATATATCATTTGAGAGGTTTTGGGATATATGTAGGGTATGTCAAATTTGTTATTGATGTAGTTGTCTAAGCTATCTATTGTTGTAAAAATAGCTTTCGCAAATGTCTTTTTATGCAGAACTACTGGGGTTCTTAATTTTTCTTTAATTGATTATTTGCAGATCGAGTACATTTCTAGCGTATTTATCTATCTTGATCTGATGAATACAATCAAAGCCATGCCACTATCCAAGCAGTGGATATATGCCTTGGGCCAACTAGGCTGGTCTACATTGATTAACATAATAAATCTGCAATTGATATATTTTTATCTCCCTACAGAAAGCTCTGGGATTCCGCTTTTTATCACCCAAGTTGTATTTCTTGGCGTCCTTAATATTATTACCATTATGGCCGCAGGAGGAAGACTGTTTGACGCCATTACGGATCCACTTATTGCGCATTGGAGTGATAACTATAAATCTACGCGAGGAAGACGATTGCCTATCATGGCAATGGGAATCTTACCCGCTGTTGTGTTCTGTGTACTGATGTTCATTCCCTTATCGAGTAGCGTTTCGGTAATAAATATTGTCTGGTTGTTTTTTACACAGGTCATGTTCTATTTATTTCTGACAATGTATGTTACGCCTTTTTTTGCATTGATACCAGAATTTGGGCATACCGCTGATCAGCGCCTTAATTTATCTACTTGGATCTCGATTACCTATGCGCTTGGTATTGTATTGGCCTCACAAGTTGCCGTAATAGCGGGCTTACTAGATGGTTCGTTTGGCATTGTAGGGAAGGTGAGATCATTGCAAGTAAGCATTGGGATATTGAGCGCAATAGCAGGCGTTTTTATGGCTTTACCTGTCCTTTTTATAAATGAAAGAGCATATAGCCACGGACAAGGAAGTAGTATTCCTATGAAGAATGCCCTGAGAAGAACATTCAAGAACAAACACTTCAGATATTATGTCGTTGCAGATTTCGCTTACTTTATGGGTATGACGATTATTATGACGGGGTTGCTGTATTACATAACGATACTATTGGGTTTGCCAGAGAGTATGATGGGGATATTGTTACCCGTTATGGTTGTGGTTTCTTTTCTCTTTTACCCATTTGTAAATGTCCTTGCTAAGAAATTTGGGAAGAAGCCACTAGTCTCTATTTCGTTTCTATTTATGGCTTTTATATTTCTGCTGACTTCGAGAATGGGTATGTGGTCCATCGCCGCCGATCAACAAGCCTACATTACTGTTTTCTTATACGCTATCCCTATTGCTTTTTTAGGAATTCTTCCTAATGCAATACTTTCAGATATTGCTGAGGCCGATACGAGAGAATCAGGAATCAACCAAGAAGGGATGTATTTTGCCGCAAGAACATTGATGCAAAAAGCAGGGCAGACTTTAGGTGTCTTTGTATTTGCTTTATTAACTACTTTTGGTAAAGATGTTGGTAATGACTTAGGCATTAGGTTGAGTGCAATTGCTGGTGCTGGCTTATGTTTAGTGGCAGGAATTTACTTTATGAAGTATGATGAGAAAGCGGTGTTAGGGGAATGAGAAAATTCATATTGTTAATTGTTATATTGATCAAATAAAAATGCAAAAAATACTCTCTAAAATTTGAATAGTTTCATTTTTTTTTTTTGGAAATTGCAGAACAGCGTAGAGTACTTGTTATAGAACAACAAACTCTTCTTTGTTACCCTTAAATAAATGATATACAAGGCTGGACATATAAACGTGCGCAAGTGCGATAATATATAAATTGGATTTTATAAAAGAGAGCCCACATAAACTCATGTATGAGTCGCAGACCCTCATCTCTGTACTAAAGAGGCTGCAAATATAGGTGTTTTCTTTATTCTATTCAGGCGCAGGACTATTCCGAATTATGCGCTAGGCATTGCTTTGCTTAATATGGAAGTAGGATTTACTTTTTTTAATCGAATAGAATGAGAAAAATTATTTGTAGTATTTTGCTAATAGTGTTGATTAGCAGTTTAGGCTGGAGTCAGTGTGGGACCGATGGATCTTATGAGAACCCATATTCTAGAGAAGATCTTCTTAAGGAAGAATCGTTGACCAAAAGAAATGTTGCTGATGTCGATATTAGATTGACTGTATGGATAGTGAAAGATGATAATGGAAATGGGGCATTAATTAACGGTGATGTAATAAATATAATCGACGATGTTGTTACAGTATTTTCAAGTTATGATATTAACATATCCCCATGTATAAAACAACTTAATGATACCCAAAGGTTCAACTCTCAAAATGGTCAGGAAAGGTTTTATAACTCTGATTGTTCTGAAAGTTCTTTTCAATTAACTATTTATGAGGATCAGGCAGGAGTAAATACTGGACAAGGTGAAATTAATGGAACAACAGCTTGGGCAATCGATGATTATGGAACGATTGTTCATGAGCTTGGTCATTTGTTCGGATTGAAACATACTTTCAATCAATGTTGTCCGAGAGATGAAAATTTTAATTGTCTTATACCTAATGGCTTGTCCGAATGCATGGAACATTATTGCTCAGATAACAGTAGTGAAAACTTGTCTGATTATTTAATTGATTATGGTGATTTTATATGTGATACACCTGCTATTCCTTTTCCTGCTGCGGAAAATACAATTACTTGTACTGATAACGATGGATTACCAGATAATTGTAATTGTTTGCTCGTAGCATACGCAGGTGAGAATTGTGCTGCTACTATTTACCGCGATTTTGGCTTTAAGGATAGGTGCGGTGAAGAATTTTATGACCCAACGGGTAACGGTGTAGTAACTAATTTTATGAGTTATTATAATAGTTGTCCTTCTACTTTTTCTAATGGACAACGTTTAAAAATGTTGCATGATATTGCTTCTTTTAATTCCAATAAAATGGGAACTTTCAATTCTTGTGATTTTGAAATAGTTTCTGGTTTATTGGCAGGAAATATTATCGATCAAGATCTGGAGTTTGTGGATCAAACAATTAACTTTTCTAATAGTCTAAATCTTATAAATAGTAAAGTAGTCTTTAAGAACTGTAATATTACATTTGATGGCCCACCTTTGGAAATAAGATCAATATTTTTAACAGATTCTAAGATTTGGCTTGACGGCACGTCAATTGAAGCAGCTGATGATTGCGGAGCAGAGTTTTTGGGTATAGAAGCAGTTGACGGTGGCAATAGTCATATAAGAATCTGGAATAATTCTCACCTTAAAGCTGCATTTCCGATTGTAAATTATGGAGCGCAGAAGTTGTTTTTATTCGGTGGTGATGAATTCACTATTGAAGCAACAAGAGGGACTGCTGTAGATGCCAAGAATCCTATGTTAGTATTCTGTGATGGGGGTAATTTTTTAGGAAATATAGAATATTCTGATGATGATGTCACTGGCTATTATTCTAGTTATGGGCTTGTTTTACGAGACTCTAAGCTTACACATGCTAGCGGAGGAGGTAAAAAAGCTGGTTTGAGTCTTGGAGGTGCCAGTTTTGCGTTATGGAATACTTCCATAGAAGAATTTGATCAAGCTATTGTATCTTCAGAAGCTGCGGATGTTGTTGTAGATGGATGTCTTCTAGAAAGTAGAACCTCTATACAACGACCTGGCGTAAATATATCAACGCCGCTTACTGCTACGATAAACAATAACCACATATTGGGATCTGGAATAAGTCTTACGGAAGTCAATGCCATGTATGAGCTTTCGAGAAACAATCTATCTGAATGTAATGGCTCGTGTACAGAGAAAGTTTTCTTGAATGGATCCAATAGTGGACATGTTATAAACCATAATATTATTGACTCACAGGGAAATGGACTGAAATCCAGTGGAGAATCTCAAGCGACTTTCTTATGTAATAAATTTGAAAATAGTCCAAGCGAGAATTTTAATTGGGAAGGCGTTAATTTGTTACAAGGATATGATTTTAATATAGCATCTGGTAATATCTTCTCTGATGGGACGGCTAATCAGATCTCAGGATTGTCGCCAGATCAGGTGCAGTACAATTATTCTGATAATCCAGATGAGGAACTTAATAATTATACTAACATTTCTATCGATCCAATACTTGTTAATGATGAAGCTAATTGCGGTAAGATTGGCCCCAGCTGGGTTTTATCAGGAACAGGTGGAGATTGTCCCGACGGGATAGATTGTACACAACCTTGTCCTACAGGAATAGATTGTACGATGGATTGTCCTGCTGGTATTGATTGTACAGAGCCTTGTCCTACAGGAATAGATTGTGGTCCAGATTGTCCATTGGGTATAGACTGTACGACCTATTGTCCTAGAGGAATAGACTGTACACAGGACTGTCCTCCAGGCATAGATTGTACACAAGACTGCCCCGCTGGTATTGATTGTACAGAGCCTTGTCCCTTAGGTGTTGATTGTTTTGTAAATTGCCCTCCTGGAACTGATTGTTTTGTCCACTGTCCTAATCTTAAAGATTGTGAACCCGTTGTACCAAGTGATGATCCTATTCTTGAGCTCATAGATCAATCATTTAGATCACTTGAGGGTCAAAGAAATCAGATTAATGGAAGATTATATAACACGACTGCTGAAATGCAATTATTATTAGCTGATCAAGTATCGGAAAAACGTAGTCTTATTGATTTATCCAAAAGAGTTGAAAAATCAATCAGTCCAAAGGATATGATCTCTGTAATAGATCATTCTAGGATATACACCAAGGAGGAATTTATTGAGCTAGTAATACACAACCCTGTTAATCTGTTCAACAATAAGATTAATAACGTTATATTCTCTAGCAAGAGTTTTGAACCTGATGATTTGAATGCTCTTACCGAGGCTATGAATACATTATCTAGCGTAGAAATGTCCGATCTTTGGTCTCTTAAAAAAATAGATCAAGAAAAAGACGAACTTGTTTCTTATGCCTTGGATAGAATCAATGCTTATGGGAAGGGTGGAAAGAAGTTTTTACCACTTTGGTTAGGGAGATTGAACGATCTAGAGTCTATTATTCAGCAGATTAGATTGGATGTTGAAATGAATGAGATGAACAATATTAATTCCATAAAATCTGAGGCTTACAGAAGTGATCTGTCATCTACTGAACTCATGGATATGGAAACTTATGTAGCGTTGTTTGATTTATTGTTATCGGCTGATAATGCTGGCAGGAAATTAGATGATCTTAATTCAAATGAGCTAACTTATTTGAGAAATTTAAGTCGAAGTGAACATAAATACACAAGAGCAAAGGCTCAGAGTATATTGAGTAAGTTTTATGAAGAAGATTTTGATCAGAACGAGTATAGGATGAGCAGACCAGATAGATTAGAGTTTCTACAAACTCAAACTACTGATGTAATTGACTATCTTGTTGAAAATGTCAATATATATCCTAATCCTTCTAAAAATGAATTGTCAATCCTTACTGATCAACCAATTGAGAATATAATGGTTACTGATGTAAATGGTCGATTATATCATCCTAGTATTGATCGTAATACAATCAATATTTTATCTATGTTACCAGGGGTTTACTTTCTTAGGTTTCAATTGAATGGCAAGGAATACACAAAGAAATTTATAAAAATCTAACGGCTGCCAAAAAGTAGAGATCCAATTCTAACCATTGTAGATCCATTTTCAACTGCTAACGCGTAATCTCCAGACATTCCCATAGAAATCTCTGTAAAAGAGCTTGAAGGACTATCGAAATGATCTTCCTTAAGTATTCTATAGAACTTTCTTAATTTAGAAAACTCATAGGTTGTTACTTGAGTATCATCTGTAAAGGTACCCATACCCATTACGCCTCTAATGTTTATGTTAGGTAAAGATTTTATTTTAGCTATATCACGTTCAAGCGTATTGAACACATAGCCCATTTTACTTTCTTCACTGGCAATTTTAACCTGTAGCAAAACATCAATAATACGCTTACTCTTTAAAGCTTCTTTATCTATTATTTTGGCTAATCTAAGAGAATCGACAGAGTGGATCAAACTAATAAACGGCGCTATATATTTTACCTTATTTTTCTGTAAGGTTCCTATCATATGCCATTCGATATCTTTGGGCATGGTTTCCCACTTGTCCACTAACTCAGGAACTCGATTTTCCCCAAAAATGCGTTGGCCTTTATCATAAAGCTTATTTAGCTCTGCGATGGGTTTAGTCTTAGATACCGCAACAAGTTTAACACCATTGGGATCCAAATAATCTCTGAGTTTATCGTATGTAGACATAGTTTATATATTAGAACTAGAACAGTCCAAACAGCTCAGCATTGACTTGGTTTAGTATTTGACCAAAATCCTCTGGATTATTAAGAAAATCAGTTTTGTCAGCATCTATAATTAACAATTTACCTATTTTATATGAATCAATCCATTCATTATACTTCTCATTAAGTCTTTTGAGGTAATCTAAACTGATATTACCTTCATAATCACGACCTCT
>JALZVI010000151.1 GCA_023301015.1 Rickettsiales bacterium
GCCAATCCAAGGCGCCGACGATGAACTGGGATGGCGAGGTGCTGGCGGACTTTGGGGTGGATGAGCTGATCCCGTTTTTGAAGGACAAGGGGGTCGTTTAACTTTGGGGAAACCTTCTTTTGAACTACCGAGGATCCCTCGGTAGTTCAAAAGAAGGTTGAGTCTCTTCCTGAGATGCGCGGGACCTTCTCAGAGCAGGTTTTGCATGCCACTCTCCATCTTAAGCAAGCGATGTCTCTGCTGAAATGTGAGCGATGAGGTGGTTAAGGAGTCGGTGAAAGCTGGCATTCTTAGAGAGATCCTTAAACTCTCCAGATCTTGCGGCATTAGCAGGAGAGCTCATTGCGGCAGCAGCATTATAAAGACCTTCTTGAGTCATTCTCTCGCAAAGAATAGCCATGCGTTCCTGATAAGATGCACTAGCGAAGCAAGAATCGATTTTAAAGCTTGGATTGATCATGGAACGAGTCCCCGCTTTTCGAGACCCTTCCGCATCGTGGATCAGAATGAGGTAACCCAAAAAAGGAGCCGCGCCCGAGCCGAAAGAGCCTTCTCGTTGCGCGGTTCGGAAATCGACGCCGGAACCGATGGCTTCTTCACAACGGTTATTGGCATTGTTCCCGAACGAGGGGCCGCCTAGAGACTTGAGCTCGACGGTTGCAAGCAGTCTTCCGTGAAACATCACCACTAGATCCCACTGCTTAGAAGGTCTAAAATGTCCCGGAAGGGTTACGAGTGCTTTCTTAAAAGAGATTTCAAGATCAGGGACTTTCAGGAAATCTAACTGCTTCTCAATGAGTGCTAGGAAACCATCCAAGTTCTTTCCGCCCGTGGCTCCACCACGTGAACCGGGATCTTTTTTCTTCCCTTTTTGGTTCCTTTCAAGGGCGAGCTTCCTGCTGCTCCAGAAGATGCGAATCGCTCGCTTTGTGATGGTTTCGTAGGTCTTCTTGTCCACGGATTGACTATGGGTTCTCTTCCAAGCAAATCCAATCCTGATCACTCAACTGGTATGCCTCCTGAACGGATTTTCTGATCAAAAGAGGATCTTGGGATCGGCCTGCTTGTGTCAGCCTTTTCCGGAGTGGCTTGGCGATACTTTCCCAATCAGGAAGTCTGATTCTCCGGAGATACTGAGCTTGGTAGCGCAGGCAATCCCCTCTCATTCGGAGGGAATAGGTGGCGATGAAGGCTTGAGTTACCGGGCTCAGGAGAATGGCTTGTAAAGCCTCGAGATCCCAAGTCTCGGAGGTGATGTAGTAGAAATTATGATGCGGGTAAAACTCACCCGTATCGTAAACCACGGTCGGTTCGCCTTTAATATCGGGAATGAGGAGTTTAGGAGTCGTGGTGAGCGTGGGGTATATCCGATCAATCGTCTTGAACCACTTTGTAGGGTTCTTTTTTGCAACGTGTCGCCCTTCGATGGCCTCCCGATGAAGTTCAAGATAAGCTTTAAAAAGGGGATAATCTTCTGGATTCACCAGTCTCGGTGAATCTCCATCAAAGGGATTAAGTAGCATCTTACCCGTCCAGTGGATCTTGCCGTCTTTCACTTCGCGAGTCGATGCGATGCGGATCTTGCGACTCTCCTCGACGGGTAATTCGTCATCCGAGCGGATGTAAACTTTATCCAAACCACTTGCGACCCCGATTCCGACGGCGCACCCCACCTGTTCGAGTGGAGAAAAGCGGGATTCTATATCGCGAATGACATTGAGCCGCTCGGGTGAGTCAAGAAGCCACGGAGAGTTTCCATCGATCACCTTGATTGCTGTTGTGACATCAGGATGCCTGTCAGGGTTTATCATCGCTGATGCCAAGGCAGTGAGATGCTCAGAATTAATCTCAGGGCGTCGTGCGACCTTTGTCAGGTTTCCCGTGCCTCGACGAATGACGGTAACCGCCGGGTAGGCGACGACATCGCCATGAAAGGCGGGGCAACCTGTGAAGTCGGTGTAATAATCGAGCGCGAAGTCTCTTGCAACCATCTCGCGAAGCGGCCCACCATATTTGTTTTTCATCCAGCGATCCGCACAGATGAAACCGTGCTTTCCTTCGGGAGCAAGAAGGCTTAGTCCTCGCTCAAAAAATGGCACGTAAAGATCAGCACGATCAAACATAGTATGATACATCTTTCGGTATCGTTTCAAGAGTTCGTCAGGAAGGGACTCTTGACGGAGGTAAGGGGGATTTCCCACGACATGAGTGAAGCCTTGCTCAAGCGGGATCGCCAAAAAGTCGCCATGGATCAGCCAAGCGTCGAGCAAGTAATCTCGGTCTAATTTAGAAAATTTCAGCCGGGCCAGAAGCTCCGATATCCGGAGGCGACAAAGATTGTAGGCATCGCGATTCACTTCAATTGCCCGAATTCGATTCACCAGTTCTGACACGGGAGGCCGGGTCGGGCCGGAAAGTAGACGCTCAATTGCAGGAAGAAGGAAATCCCCACTTCCTACCGAAGGTTCGAGAAGCCTTGCCGCACTTAAGTCGCTTTGGGAGCCCCAGCCTACGAGATCTAAAATGAACTCGGCGACTTCTCTTTTCGTGAAAATCTCACCACGACTTTCTCCATCAGATTCTGAAAAATAGGCGAGAGCGCAGGGACCATCGGGAGCGATATCCATTAAATTTAGCTGCTCTACGCTCATGATGTTCTAGTGAACATTTTTATTTTCATGCGTCAAGTTGATTGGTCCCGCTCTTAAATCTCGGCCTTTTCTTTTTTGAGGCGGAGCTGGCCGCAGGCGGCGTCGATGTCGTGGCCTTTTTCGAGGCGGAGGGTGGCGGAGACTCCGGCTTT
>JALZVI010000152.1 GCA_023301015.1 Rickettsiales bacterium
TTTTGCAAATCTGTGGCGTTGATGTTGAACGCTTTGATTGCTTTGCCTAGCGCGATGTCAATCACATCGGCGGCCACTGCGCTTGCAGTTGGGCCAGCACCTGCGCCACGTCCCACAAGAACGCTTTGGCCGACTGGTTCGGCAATAATTTCCACAGCATTGAACACTCCGTTAACTTGCGCCAATTGCTCGTCTTCGGCTACTAAGCACGGATAGGCATATTCACCCAATCCAGCTTCTGCAACGCATAAATGCTTCACTTTGTAGCCAAGTTTTTTTGCTATTTTCAAATCTTGCAGAGTGATTTTATCAATTCCTTCAATGTACATTCCTGCAAAGTCAGGGCGTTTGCCAAAGCCACTTGCGGCGAGGAGGCAAATTTTGTGGGCAGCGTCAATTCCGCCAACGTCAAAGCTAGGGTCTGCTTCGGCATAGCCCAGTTCTTGCGCCTCATGCAAAACGTCAGCATATTCCAACTCACGATTTAACATTTCTGTGAGGATGTAGTTGCAAGTGCCATTCAAAATGCCAGAAATTCGTTTCACCGCATTTCCTGAAAAGCCTTCTCGCAATGCCTTCACAACGGGAATTCCGCCAGCAATTGCTGCTTCATAGGCCAAAATAACGCCGTTTTTTTCAGCCAATTCAGCAAGCTCAAATCCGTGATGGGCAAGCATTGCTTTGTTGGCGGTTACAACATGTTTGCCGTTTGCTAGCGCTGCTTTTGTCAGTGCCAGTGCGTCGCCAGCTTCGCCGCCAATGAGCTCAAGCACAATATCGGCATCAGAATTTGCTAAATCTACGGGGTTTTCATGCCATTCATAGCTGCTTAAGTCCACGCCGCGGTCTTTGTTTTTGCTGCGTGCGGAGACCGCCACAACTTCAAAACTTGCGCCGCGTGCCGTAATTTCGGCCGCATTTTCTGCTAAAAGTTTGATGAGGCCAATGCCTACTGTTCCTAATCCTGCTATTGCTAATTTCATAGGCTGAAGATAGAATATTTCCGTAATTTCACAACTGCTATTTTTCTTTAAGCGCTTTTGTCAAAATTGGGGTTCAGCCAATCTGCGGTTGTTACGCGAATATTGCTACTAGAAGCATAGGCGTCATTAGCGCGGATTGCGCTGGAGATATCATGCGTTGAACTGCGGCTGAAGTTTGACTCAAGCAGCTTTCCGCCACTTGCATCGTCATCACCAAAGACAGAATCTGCAATTTCACTCGCTAGTGCCACGGCTCCGCCAATTGGACCGCCAAAAATTGTTCCGCCAACCACATTAGCCACCGCGCCAATTCCGTCTCCTGTAACTGCGCGATATATATCTGAAACAATAGGTATATGCTGTAGAGGATTCACTATATCCACCACATCCGCAACGATATCTAGGAACGAAAATTCGCTTTGCGCCGAATTTGACAGCCCAGAATTTGAACCACCAAAGCCGATATTTTGAACATTATTAACATCCATACTAAAAACTCCTAGCTGAATATAAGCAAGCTTTGTGCCAAATTTAGACTAAATGGTGGTTTTTGGTATTGAATTTTATTAATCAAACTGTAATCTTTGCATGTTATGATTATGCAGAGATAGATAAATGAGGGGAAAATTATGAGTGATGGTAATGCGAATAACGAGCCGCGGGAGCTTGTGTCCAGAACAGCTGTAGAAGGTGGTATGGATGCTTTGAAAGGGAGATTGGATGAAGCTTTGAAGTCTGCTGATGCGTTGATTGAAGAAGCTTCACGTCTGCTTGGAGAGCCAGAGGCAATTGCAGCCGTCCCGAAAGAGCAGAGTCAAGAACGCGAAGTTTAAAGCTATTTTCCGCTAGCCTTGTCCAGATCATAAGCAGCATGCAATGCTTGAACAGCAGCTTCTTTGTGCTGCTCTTCAATCAGAACTGAAATCTTGATCTCGGATGTAGTAATCACCAAAATATTGATCCCTGCCGTAGCTAGAGTTGAGAACATTTCCTGTGCCACACCTACGTGAGATTTCATGCCAATTCCCACCACGGAAATTTTTGCCACTTTTTCATCTGCAAGAAGCTTGCGGAAATTCACATCCTTTGATGCCTCAAGCGCATTCACTGCATTTTGCACATCTTCCTTCGGCGCAGTGAACGACATATCCGTTTTCAGCCCATCTTCAGAGACATTCTGCACAATCATATCCACATTCACTCCAGCTGCTGCCAATGGCTCAAAAACCTTTGCCGCAACGCCAGGAACGTTTTCCACATCAATCAGGGTAATCCGTGCCTCATTATTGCTGCATGTCACACCTGTTACCAATCTACGTTCCATAATCTCTTCCTCGTTTACTAATAATGATCCCGGCTCAGAAGGGTTGAAGCTTGAGCGCACCTGCACCACCACCTCTTCCTTGGCCGCTAACTCCACAGAACGTGTCTGCAAAACTTTTGCGCCGAGAGATGCCATTTCCAGCATTTCCTCATAGCCAACTTTTTTCAGCTTCCGTGCTTCTGGCACAATGCGTGGGTCGGTGGTGTATATTCCGTCCACATCCGTATAAATATCGCAGCGCACATCCTTGTCCGTTAGCGGCTTGAGTGCTGCTGCAACAGCAACAGCCGATGTGTCAGACCCGCCGCGTCCGAGTGTCGAAATTCTGCCTTCATCCGTCACACCCTGAAACCCTGGAATCACGGCGATCTCATTGCTCTCAAAGCCTTTGATGATCTGTGAGCAGTCAATCCCCTCAATCCGCGCATTGCTGTGCGCTGTGTCTGTCTTTATTCCAAGCTGCCAACCAAGCCATGAGCGTGCCGACATTCCGAGTTCTTGTAAGGCCATTGAAAGTAAGCCAACAGTTACCTGCTCGCCAGTGGAAACCACAGTGTCATACTCGCTCTCATTTTGCACATCAAAAGCTTTGCACAAACCCACTAAGCGATTTGTTTCGCCAGACATTGCGGAAACTACAACTGCGACATTATGGCCTGCATCAATTTCCGATTTTATAATCCGCGCAACATTCTTGATACGATCAGGATCGCCCACGGATGTTCCGCCAAATTTTAAAACAAGAATTGCCATGCGAAAAGATTTATATGATTTTCATATATTGTCAAAGGAAAGTGAGTAGGCGGCGGCCGAGCCTAATTAGCAGGAACGAGGCGGATGCGGTCGTTGCTGTATATTACGTATACGTTTTGTCCGGCCGTTAGTACAACATCTGTTCCCTGCACTACAGAAATTAGATTAGTTTCTGTGTCAGGCGTGTTGATGGTTTTTTTGAGCTTGTTTTTGATGTTGTCGCGACCAACTGAAATTTCTGTTTCCTCTCGGTAATCTTGATATTTTTTGTCATTGCTCTCAAGCTTCACGATATATTCATAGCCACTATCTGTGCTTAGCTCGTCTTGAATATACGCACCAAGTACAGCGCCTGCAACTGCGCCACCTGCTGTAGCTAAGCTTTGGCCGGTTCCTCCACCAACGCCGTTGCCTGCAATGCCGCCAACAACTCCGCCGCCGATAGCTCCTAGTCCATTTTTCTCTAGCTTGTCAGTGTCCTTTACCGTCACCAAACGTACGGAGAGGACTATTCCTTGGGTAACAATTCCAGCTTCGTCGGTGCTAACGACATTATTCGCGCTTAAGTCTCTTCCGCATGCTGCGAGGAAGAGGCAAAATGTTATAGTAAAAATTTTTCTCATATGCTTAATATAGGCAATTGCATAACCAATTGCAACAATTATTGTATACAAGAATCTATTTTTATGAGCGCGAAATTTATCACATTTGAAGGCGGCGAGGGCTGCGGGAAGTCTACTCAGGTTAAGCTTCTAGCCGACTATTTGCGTGAACAGGGTGAAGAAGTTCTGCAAACCCGCGAGCCAGGTGGTAGTGCTGGTGCGGAAAAAATTCGAGAATTATTGCTATCGGAGACAAAGAATTTTAGCCCGAAGACTGAAGTTTTGCTGAATTTTGCAGCGCGGTTGGATCATGTTGAGCAGGCAATTAAGCCAGCTTTGGATGTAGGTAAAACTGTGATTTCTGACAGGTTTTTTGATTCAACATATGTCTATCAAGGCGCAGCTCAAGGTGTGGATATTGAGCTGATTGATAACCTGCGTGCAGCATCGATTGGAGACTTTAAACCTCATCTAACTTTCCTTCTAGACATTGACCCTGAGAAAGCTCTAAAACGCGCTATTGATAGGGGTGATGCTAATCATTTCGAGGCTATGGGAATTGATTTTCATAAGAGTATCAGAGAAGGTTTTTTGCAACGCAGTAAAGTTGATTCTGAGCGCTTTGCAGTCATTGACGCGGACGTTAGTATTGACGAATTACATGCCCAAATAAAAGAAAAATTGCTGCAACGCACAACATGATTTTCTTGTATGTGCTGAAAAACCTATATAAAAGATAGGGTATAGGCTTACACAATCAGGAGTTGCAATGTCATTTGACCCAAGTTCAGTAGAGATTATAGAAACAAAATTTGTTCGTGAAAACGTCAATGGCTTGAAGCCATTTGTTACTGGGAAAATCCCTGAGCAGTATGAGGGTTTCTATTCTAAGGAAGAAATTGATGCGCTGCTTGAGAACAAAGTTGAAGATCGCATGAAGGCGAAAATTTCTGAGCATTACCGCGATTTGGCGATGCGTTCTGAGCCTATTAAGAACCTGGTGAAAGCCCGTCCTGAAGAGACGTTTGACATGGCTGGTGAGGCTGATCCTTCAAACCAGCTGAGCTATTCTCCAATTCCAGGATTGCTGCATAAATATGAATTGGTTTTGCTATATTCCTCAATGACATGTTCAGCGCATTGCCGTTATTGCTATCGCTTGGATTTGTT
>JALZVI010000153.1 GCA_023301015.1 Rickettsiales bacterium
TCGCCTACTGGCTCGCAGACTGAAGAATTGCTTCGCAAGCTCAAGGCTGGTTCGGCTACTGCCTCACGTTCACGCCACACATCGTCATTGCGAGGAGGCATCGCCGACGCGGCAATCCAGATTGCTTAAGTCTGATCTCATAAACTTCTCAACAAAACTCGAAATGACAAAATTTACAACACAGCCTTGAGCACGTTTCAATCTGCAAGCCGAAGGCGAAGCGAGGAGGAAATTATAAAGACCATGTCGGCAAATGTTGGCAAAATCGCGCAAATGGCGGCAGATATGTGCCAAAGAGCCGCTTATGGCGCCTTATGGATCGCCGCGGCATTCCCCACGGGCGAGAACTTACAGCCCGTAGTATTAGGAAAAGTAATCGGCAATTCATACAAAACCCGCGCCGCTAAATAGGCGAAGGCCTGCGCCTCAAGCGCGTCTCCGTCCAATCCCAGATCATCAATGTTCAGCACCTCCGCCCCAGCAATCTGCCCGCGCAAAGAGTCCATCATAAACTCGTTATGCCGCCCTCCACCAGTAACATAAATCGCATCCACAGGCGCTGGAAAGCGGCGCTGAGCGGCCATTACACCCTCCACCGCGAACTGCGTCAACGTCGCCAACTGGTCGTGCGGCTCAAGCTCAGAAACCAGTCCCAAATCAAACTCATTCCGATCCAAAGACTTCGGTGGAACCTTCGCAAAAAACTCATGGCTCATATACTCCGCCAAAGCCCTGCCATCCGCAATCCCCTTGCGTGCCAGCTTGCCACCTTCGTCAAAATCCAGCGCAAATTCACGCTTCGCAACATCATTAATCATCGCATTCCCAGCACCAACATCAAACGCCAACATCTCCTCACCCTCACCAATCCATGTCACATTCGCCACGCCACCAATGTTCAAAATCGCCAGCGAGCCTTCCAGATGCGCAGCTAGCGCCATGTGATAGACCGGCACAAGCGGCGCGCCTTGGCCACCTGCCTTAACATCAGCAATCCGAAAATCATTCACCACATCAACTCCTGTCAACTCCGCCAGCAGCTTGCCGTCGCCAATTTGCCAAGTGAATCCCTCATGCGGCTTATGCGCGATTGTCTGACCATGAAAACCTATCAAATCTGGTGCAAGCCCATATTCCTCATCCAGCTGCTGCACAGCCTCCGAATGCGCGATTGTCATGTCACGTTCCAGCTCATCATCATCACCCAACGAGCCAGTCATCACGGCCTCCCGCAAGCGCTCACGAAGGGCGTCATCATAGGGAAGAGTGAGCGCTGGCCCAACTTCCGTCACCTCCACACCGTCGGTGCGAATCGCTGCTGCATCAATCCCATCCAGAGATGTGCCGCTCATTAGTCCAATTACTGTAATCTCTTGCATCTTACTCCTGATTATGGCTATCATAGCCTTCATATCAACAATTTTAAAAATAGGCGAGAAAATGGATATTAAATTTACAAAAATGGGCGCAGCAAAAGGCGCGATTGTTCTTCAAGTGGTAAAAAGCAAACTTGGCAAAGAGGGCAAAAACACCGATAAACTCTCAAAAGGCGCACTTTCTCACGCCCTATCAAGCGCATCAGGCTTTGCAGGCAAAAACGGAGAAGCAATCAGCACAATGTGCCAGCACTTGGATGCTGATGTTGCAGTTTTGGCAGGATATGACGCCAGCAACACAAAAGAACAACGCGCATTTGGTGGCAAAGTTTTTGATGCCCTAAAAGCCCTGAAAGTGAAAAAAGCCACAATCGTAGTTGAAGGCACAGATGCAGAAGCCGCAGCAAACATCGCTTTGGGCGCAAAGTTGAAGAGCTATAGCTTCGATAAATATTTCACTAAGAAAAAGCCAGAAGACAAGCTGCAACTGAAAGAAATTGCAATCATGTCAGACGACAGCGCTGCGACAAAGAAAGCATATAAAGACCTAGACGCACACGCTGAAGCCGTTTTCTTCACCCGCGATTTGGTGAGCGAGCCTTCAAACGTGCTATATCCAGATTCATACGCAAAACGCATCAAAGCCCTAGAGAAATCGGGCTTGAAGGTGACTGTGCTTGGTGAAAAGCAGATGGAAAAACTCGGAATGGGCTCTCTCCTCTGCGTTGGCCAAGGCTCTGAGAAAGAATCTAAGTTGGTGGTTATGGAATGGAACGGCGGCAAGAAAGGCGAAAAGCCAGTTGCATTCGTCGGCAAAGGCGTAACATTCGACACTGGCGGAATCTCCATCAAGCCATCAAAAGGCATGGAAGACATGAAATATGACATGGGCGGCTCAGCCACCGTGGTTGGCCTCATGAAATTGCTCGCAGAACGTGGCGCAAAAGTGAACGCAGTTGGCGTTGTTGGGCTTGTGGAAAACATGCCATCAGGCAACGCTATCAAGCCTGGTGACGTTGTGACATCAATGTCAGGCCAAACAATTGCCGTGCTCAACACCGACGCTGAAGGCCGCCTTGTGCTGGCCGATGCGCTTTGGTATACGCAAGGTAAGTTCAAACCAAAATTCATGGTGAACCTCGCAACCCTCACAGGCGCAATCAATGTTGCACTTGGCTCAGCGCGTTGCGGCTTGTTCAGCAACAATGATGAACTTTCTGAGCGCCTATATAAATCTGGCGTGAAAACTGGTGACGAAGTGTGGCGCTTGCCGATTGGCCCAGAATATGACAGCCAGATCGACTCAGAAATCGCGGATATGCAGAACATTGGTCTATACGGCGAAGCTGGCTCAATCACAGCCGCACAATTTCTGCATCGCCATGTGAATGA
>JALZVI010000154.1 GCA_023301015.1 Rickettsiales bacterium
TCTTTTCCTTCCAACGTGATTTGGCCGTTGATTTTCACGCCGTCAATCGTGTCATTCATGCGGTTGATGCAACGCAGAAATGTTGATTTCCCGCAGCCAGATGGGCCGATTAGGGCTGTCACTTGGTTCTCAAAAATGTCCATGTCGACATTGTATAGCGCCTGTTTGTCGCCGTAGAATAAATCTAGGCCGCGAATTTCTAGCTTAATTTTTTCTTTCTTCTTTGCCATATCTCAATCGGTAGAAACCTACCATCTCCTTTCATATTTCTTGCGCACCCACACGGCTACTAAGTTTAACAATATCAACAGCGCTAGCAAGATTAATATTGCCGCGGCTGTCTTATCAACATAACCGATCTGATTGTTTTTCGACCATAGGAAAATCTGCACGGGCATAACCGATGCGGGGTCTGTGAAATTTTCTGGGATGTCTGCCACAAACGCAACCATTCCAATTAGCAAAAGCGGTGCGGTTTCACCCAACGCGCGTGCAAAGCTGAGGATCACGCCCGTCATAATCCCTGGTGCGGCGAGGGGAATTGTGTGGTGCAAAACAACTTGTAGCGGCGATGCGCCAATGCCCATTGCAGCTTGGCGAATTGTTCCCGGCACGGCTTTAATCGCAGCACGTGCAGCGATGATAACCACAGGAATCACCATAAGCGCCAATGTCATTCCGCCAACCAGAGGTGCAGAGCGAGGCATGTTGAAGAAGTTGAGATAAATTGAAAGCCCGAGCAGACCGAACACGATGGAAGGTACGGCAGCAAGGTTGTTGATGTTGACCTCAATGAAATTTGTGTATTTATTCTGCGGTGCGAACTCTTCTAGGTAAACAGCTGCTAAAATGGCGATTGGAATTGCCATTACCATACATGCAAAGATTGTCAGCATTGAGCCGATGAAGGCACTTGCAATTCCTGCCAATTCTGGCTCTTGGCTGTCGCCAAATGTGAAAAATGCAGAGTTGAAGTTAAGGTCGATTTCGTCAGACTCTTGCAGGGCTTCAATAAATTTCAACTGCGCTGGAGTCACCTTATTTTCCCAGTCATCCGCATTGCGCTTGATATACACGTCCACTTTCTCGTTAGCTGGCAGCCAAATCTTCTCAGTTGTGCCTACCAAGTCTGGGTCAGATATATATTTATCGCGCAAAATGAACTTAGCAGCATCTGGAATTAGGCGGTATAGAACGCGCTTTTCTGCATTTGTTTGTACTTCTGGGAAGCGCTTGTCGAAGGCGTTGCGGATTAGTTTCGCAATAGAGCCTGACTCAATTATCTCGTTATTGAAATCGACTTCAATCTGAATTTGAGTTTGTTGTAAACCACGCACACCTTTCACGGTGATGTCGGTCAACAAAATGGCTAAGAACAAAAAGGCAATGCCAATCGCGATGATGCCATACCATTTAAATCGCTTGTCTGCATTGTTTCTGGCTTGGAGATTACTCATATTTCTCCCTATATTTTCGTACCGTCTTAAGTGCCATGATATTGAGGATCAGAGTCATTACAAACAATGTTAGGCCAAGCGCAAAGGCTGATAATGTTTTTGCGCTGTCAAACTCTTGATCGCCTGTTAGCAATTTCACAATTTGCACGGTTACAGTTGTTACAGATTCAAACGGGTTGAGGGTGAGGTTGGCAGCAAAACCTGCTGCCATCACCACGATCATTGTTTCACCAATTGCGCGTGAAACTCCAAGCAGCATTGCACCCATCACACCCGGCAAAGCGGCGGGTAGCACAACTTGGCGGATAGTTTCAGATTTCGTCGCGCCAAGGCCATAAGAGGCATCACGCAAATTTTGTGGTACGGAATTTATAACATCATCAGAGAGGGACAGAACATAAGGGATAATCATGATTCCCATAACCAAGCCAGCTGCTAGAGCTGATTCTGAGGCGACGTCAATCCCGAAAGTTTGTCCCCATCCGCGGATGAGTGGTGCAACTGTTAGAGCGGCGAAATAGCCATACACAACTGTTGGTATTCCAGCCAAGATTTCTAGGATTGGCTTTACATATGAGCGCGTTCTTTTGCTCGCATATTCGGACAGATAAATCGCTGAATATAGCCCCAGCGGACCTGCGACTGCCATGGATATGAATGTGATTAGCAATGTTCCAACAAAAAGCGGAATGGCGCCGAATGAGTCTGTTTGGGTGCTCCATTTTGTGCCGAACAGGAAGTCTAGGATCGGGACTTTGCCGAAGAAAAGATATGATTCATAAATCACGGAGGCAATAATTGCGAAGGTGAAATAGAGGGTGAGGATTGTGGCGAAGATTAGGAAGAATTTCAAAACCCTTTCGCCGATGCTGATAGTTTGGAAGTTCGGAGTGATTTTATAGCCAGCAAAAATCATCGCAACGGTCATAAATCCGATGATTGCTAGCCAGATTGTTTCAACTTCACCCGTCATCAAAAACTAAGCCCCGCTTTTTTTGCTAACTTTCAGATCTACTCTGTCAGGAACGCCGCTTTTAGAGTCATTCCCATTTGGAC
>JALZVI010000155.1 GCA_023301015.1 Rickettsiales bacterium
CTCCCCCCATCAATGGCCGAGCTAGAAAAACGCCTCAACAGCCGCGCGCAAGATTCCGCCGAAGTGGTTGCAAAACGCATGAAAAAAGCTAGCCGCGAAATTTCGCATTGGAATGAATATGACTATGTGCTGATAAACGAAGATTTGGAAGCCACCATGAGATCCGTCAACCGCATCCTCCTAGCCGAACGCCTAAGAATCGGCCGCCAACCTCAGCTTGAAGGCTTTGTTCAGGAATTATTGTTTGGGGATGAGTAGTTTTTAATTCCCCCTCGCTGCGGTTTATCCTTGCAGGCTGAGAACGCTCAGGAATGCCGACAGCACCGTAATATAAATTATTCAAATGGGAGAAACATGAAAACAGCTATATTATTACTACTACTAACAACCGCCTGCTCCAGCAATAGTGACGAGCAAAAGGTTCGCGCAATTGACGAGCCATATCCTGATTATTATTACCAGTAAAAGCTTGTCATTGCTGCATACTAATCTAGAGCCACAAGCAATAGCTAGGAATTGAGACGGCCTTCAAACCACCTACTTCAAAGCGTCTGCAACAATCTCAGCTTGCTCAACATTATGCACCTTAAAGAAGCCCGTTGCTGGTGACGCCGCAGAAATTCTGCCGGCAAAACCAATGCGCTTATTGATTCCAAGCTCTTCCAAGCTCTCATCCATATACGCACGCACAAACAGCCAATAGCCCATGTTTTTTGGCTCTTCTTGCAGCCACACAAACTCAGCGTTTTTATAGCGCGCAAGCTCAGCCAACACTTCCTCTTTCGGGAAAGGATAAAGCTGCTCAAGACGGATAATTGCAATGTCATTTGTGCCATCTTTTTCGCGCTTCTCAGCTGCGTCATAATATATTTTACCCGTACAAAGCACAACTTTACGCACTTTATCATCCGCAACCAAACCTTCAGTTTCAGGTATCACACGCTGGAAGCCTGTGCCTGGGGCAAATTCTTCAATATCACACGCCACTTCCTTCTTACGAAGAAGTGATTTTGGCGACATAACAATTAGAGGTTTACGGAAATTGCGATGCAGCTGACGACGCAGCATGTGGAAATAGTTCGCCGATGTCGTTACGTTGCAAACCTGCATATTATCTTCCGCACAGCTTTGCAAAAAGCGTTCTGGACGGGCCGATGAATGCTCTGGACCTTGGCCTTCATAGCCATGTGGCAACAGCATCACCAAGCCGCTCATACGCAACCATTTTGCTTCTCCTGATGAGATAAACTGGTCAATCACAACTTGCGCACCGTTGGTGAAATCACCAAACTGGGCTTCCCAAAGTGTGAGCGCATTTGGCTCGGCCAACGAATAGCCATAGTCAAAACCAAGCACCGCATATTCAGACAGCGCCGAATCAATCACTTCATAACGAGCTTGCTCACCACCCAAATTATTCAATGGCTGATATGTCCCCTCATTTTCCTGATCGATCAACACAGAATGACGATGCGAGAATGTTCCGCGACCAACATCTTGGCCAGACAAACGCACGGGCTTGTCCTCTTTCAGCAGCGTACCGAAAGCCAAAGCCTCAGCCATTGCCCAGTCTATTCCTTCGCCAGAATCCATCATGGCTTTTTTCTGCTTCATCAGCTTTGCCACTTTTGCGTTCACGTTGAACCCTTCAGGAACATCTGCCAGCGCGTTGCCAACTTCCTTCAGCAAATCCAAATCAACACCCGTATCAGGAACATCCTTCGCACCTTTTTCGGGCTTCACCAAGCCACTCCACTCGCCTTCCAGCCAGTCAGCCTTGGCTTCATAATCCTTCCCGATTGTGTATTGCTCTTCCATGAAGGCGCGGAAATCTTTGTTTTTCTGCTCAGCTTGCTCAGCTGTGATTGTGTTTTCAGCAATCAGCTTGCGGGCATAAAGCTCACGCGGGCGCGGCAAATCGGCAATTTTCTTATACATCAGCGGCTGCGTGAACATCGGCTCATCACCTTCATTATGGCCATAACGGCGATAGCAAACGATGTCCAAAACAACATCCTTTTTGAACTCTTGACGGAACTTGGTTGCCAAGTCAGCCACATACAAAACCGCCTCTGGGTCATCACCATTCACATGGAAAATTGGCGCTTGCACCATTTTCGCGGAATCTGAAGGATATGGCGAAGAGCGCCCCTTTTTCGGGCTGGTTGTGAAACCAATTTGGTTGTTCACAATCACATGCATCGTCCCACCTGTGCGATAGCCGTCCAAATCTGAAAGCACGAAGCACTCAGCAACAGAACCTTGGCCTGCAAACGCAGCGTCACCATGCAACACAACGCTCATCACACGGCTACGATCAACATCCTTTTTCTGGTCTTGCTTCGCGCGAGTTTTTCCGTTCACCACAGCATTCACCGCTTCCAAATGCGAAGGGTTGGCTTGCAATGACAAATGAACCTTCTTCCCATCAACTTCCACATCGCTCGAATAACCCATATGATATTTCACATCGCCAGATGAAGAAAGCCCCTCAGGAATATTCATATTACCGTGGAACTCAGAAAGCATAGCCGCATATGGCTTGCCCATAACTGCTGTGAGGATGTTCAGACGGCCACGATGCGGCATACCAATAATCACCTCGTCCATGCCAGACTTAGCACCTGTTTCAATAATTTTCTTCAATGCAGGAATCACCACATCGCCGCCCTCAACAGAGAAGCGCTTTGTGCCGATGAATTTCACATGAATAAACTGCTCAAATCCCTCAACCTCAGTCAAAGAGCCAAGAAGCGCATCTTTTTGCTCCTTAGAAAAGCTCGGCTTTCCGCGCGTTGCTTCAATATTCTCACGCAACCATTTACGCTGCGCAGGCTCATGAATATGGCCATATTCAAAACCGATGCTTGAGCAATATGTCTCACGCAAAATCGCTAGAATCTCACGCAAAGTTGCCTTTTCCAAGCCAAGCTGGCCGTTGATATAAATCGGGCGGTCATAATCACCCTCATCAAAACCGTATGTCGCTGGGTTCAACTCATCACCTGGAGCATTATTTTCCAACCCAATCGGATCCAAATTCGCCGCCGTGTGCCCACGCTCGCGAAATGCACGAATTAGCATTAGTGCACGGATAGAATCAGCACCAGCGCTTTCCGCCTCAGACTTTGCAGCGCCCTTGCCCTTCACAGGCTTCGCCGCATCAGGATCAGCCACACCAATAATTTTATTCTTCTGGTCAAACCAGCTAGCACCTTGCTTTGCATCCGCACCCAGATCCGCAAACAGCTCCTGCCAAGACTCATCAACCGAGTTAGGATTTTGCTTATATTGCTCAAACAACTCCTCAATGAAAATTGAGTTCGTGCCGAATAAATATGATGTGTTTTCAGGTAAAGATTCTAATGCCATAATGCTGCCCTAGGTTGTGTTATATTCAAGCTCCAAAAATATCATACTTTTGCTAATGAGCAAGAACTTCAAAGCCTCGGCTGAGTATTGGAATGCAATAAACACCCCTGAAAAAGAAGAAAATGCTTTAAACACCAAAACCCAACCATTGAAATTAGCCCTGAAAACAACAAAAAGGCGCATCCAAATTATTGAATGCGCCTTTTTTATTATTCTAAATTCGCCAACTAGCCGATCAAGTCTTTCAGCGTCTTGCCCAAACGTGCTGGGGAATCTGAAACAGCGAATCCTGCTAGTTTCATCGCTTCAATCTTGTCGTCTGCGCCACCTTTACCACCAGCAACAATTGCACCAGCATGACCCATTCTACGGCCTGGAGGCGCTGTTTTACCAGCAATAAAGCCAACGATTGGCTTCTTATTTTTCTGACGGGCATAAAATTCAGCAGCTTGCTCTTCGTCGTCGCCACCAATTTCACCAATCATCACAATCGCTTGTGTTTCGTCATCAGCCAAGAACAATTCTAGGCAATCGATGAAGTTTGTGCCGTTCACAGGATCACCACCAATACCGATACATGTTGACTGGCCAAAGCCTTCTGCCGTTGTTTGAGCAACTGCTTCATATGTCAATGTACCTGAGCGTGAAACGATACCAATTTTTCCTTTCTGGTGAATATGACCAGGCATAATACCAATCTTACACTCACCAGGAGTGATAATTCCTGGGCAGTTAGGGCCGATCAAGCGAGTTGAGCTGCCTTCCAGCGCTTTCTTCACCTTCACCATGTCCAAAACAGGAATCCCTTCCGTAATACAAATTGCTAGCTCAATTTTCGCGTCAATCGCTTCCAAAATCGCATCTGCTGCGAACGGTGGCGGAACATAAATTACTGATGCATTTGCACCCGTACGGTCAATTGCTTCACCAACAGTGTTATATACTGGCAGACCAAGATGGTCGCTCCCACCTTTACCTGGCGTAACTCCGCCAACCATTTTCGTGCCATAAGCAATTGCCTGCTCCGAATGGAAAGTTCCTTCCTTCCCCGTGAATCCTTGGCATATAACTTTTGTTTCTTTATTTACTAGTACTGACATTTATTTTCCTGATATTTTCGGTTTAAATCTATCTACCATCTCTAGTATATTTACACTTTGAAGCAAGTATAAATTTGTTCTACAATCAAAACTGATGAAAAAAATTCTAATCATAGCAGGTTCTGATTCTGGCGGCGGCGCGGGCATTCAGGCGGATATCAAAACAACCGCTGCTCACGGAGTGTTTGCAACAACCGCAATCACCGCCCTCACCGCACAAAACACCCACGGCGTACATGGCGTTGCGGCCACCGAACCCGAATTTGTGCGAGCGCAAATTGAGGCTGTTCTCAGCGACATTGGAGCCGATGCTGTTAAGATAGGGATGCTCGCAAACGCTGAAATTGCGGCAGTGGTTGCAGATGCGCTGAAAGACACGCAAGCACCAATCACCCTCGATCCCGTTATGGTAGCCAGCTCTGGTGACTCGCTGCTTTCCGACAATGCCGTGCAACTTATCCGCAACAAACTAATTCCACTCGCCGCCATAGTCACCCCCAACATCCCCGAAGCTGAGATTTTGGCGGGCATGGAAATTGAAAATTTGGCAGACATGGAAATTGCCGCCCAAAAAATCCTCGCACTAGGCTGCAAAGCGGCGCTGATAAAAGGCGGGCATATGAGCGGAGAGAAGCTCACGAATTTGCTGGTGACGAAGAATGAGAGATGGAGTTTTGAATATGCCAAAATTGCCACAAACTCCACCCACGGCACAGGATGCACACTGGCAAGCGCAATTGCGTGCAAGTTGGCGAATGGGTTGAAAATTGAAGAAGCTGTGAAAAAAGCTGGCGACTATGTGAACCATGCAATTGAAAATGCGCCCGACATTGGGAACGGAAAAAACAGGCCAATAAAGCATTAGCTGAGAAAGGAGTGGAGGAGGCTGTTAAAAGCCAATAAAACAACCTCCCCCTATGTATCAATCCCCGATACAAAAAAAGTAGGGGGCATCGATTTCTCGATCCCCCCTTTGTGTTGCGTGTGTTTGTTGGTTCACAACGCACTACCTACAATATAGATCCCTAGGAAACATATAAGCCAACCCCCTTGGACAGCTTATAAACCCTGAGAGACTATGTAGGCATCAGTTCTGAGCACGGTCATTACGCGTGCTGAAGCTCGAATTTTAAAGAAGAGCGAAGTGAAGCGCGCTTTATATTACATACCACCACCACATGTCAACAAAAATTAACAATGACTACTCGGTTGGCTTTGGACGGGGCGCTGGCTTTGGGCGTTTCTTCGCGCGACCAAGCTCCACCATTGTCGTGAACCTCCCTTGCGCCACCTTCTCTTCTTGGCGTCCCTCAGGCTTTTCACCACCACCTTTCTTCGGCGGAGTTTCGTTCGGATAGGCATCAATATAGAACCCATCATCCTTGTCCGTCGCCTTAATTTCCAGCACATAACGGTTCACCGCCCCGCCCTTCGGCTTGTCCTTGGCCTTCTCATAAATCATTATATAAAGCTTGCCCGCCGCAGGAACTGACGTTGTCGGATAGTCTTCCTGCAATTGTTGCAACTGCTTTTGCAACGGCTCAACTTTGGCTACTGGCTTGCCCTTCTTAATCACCCGCAAAATCGGATGTCCCCAATTCGGGTGCTGCGATTTTTCATAAATTCTTTGCGGATGATGCTTCAAATCCGTCGGCACTTTGCGCGCCTTGATTGTCCATTTCTTGTCTTCTTTTTGCTCTACAAAAATACTAGCAAAATTACCTGAATAATTCTTCTCGTCAGGGTTGACATCATAAGCCTTGATCCACATCACTAGCGAATCATCAACATCTTCTGGCGAAGTTTTGGAAAGCACGAATTTTTTGCGCACCCCTTGCAAAACTTCCAGCGCATCCGATTTCTTCTTGAATGAATATAGCCCGTCAATAATCGCATTCAACACCACATTTTTGGCGGATGCGTAAACAGGTTTAGTATCGTTCTTCTTGGTCATAATCAAATTCCCTATAATTGTAGCTACAATTGCAGCTGAAGCAGAAGTGCATTTTGCCCATCTGCATAATATGCCTTCCGCTGATTATACTCAGCAAAAGCAAATTTTTCGTAAAGACAGCGCGCTTTTTTGTTAACCTCTGACACTTCCAAAAACACCTTCTTCACTCCCGACTCTCGGCAAACACCAAGCATCTCTTCCAACAGCTGCGCTCCGCTGCCTTGGCCTTGCGCATCTGGCACTACCGCCATCGTAATCACCTCACACTCCTCAGCCAAAATCTGAAACAGCACAAAGCAGCTACCCGACTGTTTTATAACATAATTATGTTTAAATGCAAGCAAATCTGCGAGCTGTTTCTCGCTCCATCCATTTGAAAATGCCGCATCATGAATGCGCGCTAGCTCCCCAGCATCACCAATTTTACCGAAGACAAATGCCATTATTTAAGCCGCTTTTTTCTTGGCCTTTTCGGCTTTTTTCACCGCAAAAGCTTTCAGCACTTCCTTAACAAGCGCCTTCACTTCCTTCGCCGCAACAGAGCTTGGCTGCGCTTCTGTCACAGTTTTCCCATCCAACATAGCCGCCGCAAATCCTACACGATTTCCCAGCTGCTGGCTTAGCAGCTTGTCCTTATGCGAAGCTTCAAACACACCGCGGATAGATTTCCCTAAATTTGAATTTCCTGAAACGCGGTTGAGCAAAATCTTCGTTTTCACCCCCTCCTGCTCCGCCAAAACAATGCTAGCCTTCGTCGCCCACAAATCTGTCGGGCTTGGCTGCACGGGAATCACCACCAAATCAGCTGAACGAATCGCACTGCGTGCCTCAACCTCAATATGCGGAGGGCTGTCGACAATAATATAATCCACCTTGCCCTTCAATTTCACAATTTCTTCATCCAGCGCATAGGCATTGCAAGCCGTGCACGCAAAATCATCATTCTCACGAATCCGCGCCCAAGTGCTAAGCGACGCTTGCGGATCAAGATCAATTGCAGCCACTTTTTTGCCAGCCAG
>JALZVI010000156.1 GCA_023301015.1 Rickettsiales bacterium
AATAAATCGCCCACTTCAATTAGTGCGCGTTCCAGTGCTTCGACCAGTTTATCGAAGCGTTTTTCGTCGGCGCGGATGAATGTTTTTTGGGCGTTTACTAGCGCTGTTTCAACATTTTTGTCGCGTACCAAGTCATCTTCTGCATCGCGCAGAATTGTTGCGGTAGTTTCAAAGCTCATCATGTCACGGCGCTTTTCTGCCAAATTTTCTTCTTCGGCTGGCTGTGGGTTTAGCTCGGTTAGCTCTTCCAAAACATGGCGCAAATAATCTTCCTCGGCTTGCGCTTTGGCGATTGCGGCTTTGCGGTTTTTTAGCTCTTTTTCTGCGTCACGGAACACTCGATAAGCATCGGCTGTGGGGCGCAGATCTAGACCAGCGAATTTGTCGATAATTTCACGTTGAACGTCTGCATCAAACAATGTGGATTGCTCGTGCTGTGAGTGGATTTCAACTAAAGTCGTGCCGATATCAGAGAGCAATTTTTGGCTGACTTGTGAGTTATTAATGTAGCATTTTGATTTGCCGTCGGTGCCAACTTTACGACGAATTAGCAGTTCGTCCGCTTCAATTTCTTGTTCTTGCAGGATTGCTTTCGTGGCTGCGTTGAGCGTAAATTCGCCAACAATCTCGGCTGGCTTTGTGTCATCCCGCAATATATTCACATCGCATTTTTTGCCCAAAAGAAGACCAAGGGCGGAGAGGATTATGGATTTCCCTGCGCCAGTTTCTCCTGTGAGTGACGTGAAGCCATCAACAAATTCCACCTCGATTTCTTCGATGAGAATAATGTTTTTGATGTTGATGGATTTTAGCATTTTTTGCGCTGTTCCTTACCAAGCTTCATACCAAGACTCTCCCGCTTCTTTAGCTTCCAAAGCGCGTTGATTCTTGCCAATTAGGATATCATAGCTGTCTTTATACCATTCAGAGTCAGGGTAGTTATGTCCCAAAACTGCGGCATATTTTTGTGCTTCTGGTGTAACGCCGAGGGCGAGATAGGACTCAACAAGGCGGTGTAAGGCTTCTTCCACCTGCGCTGTTGTGGAATAGTCATCGACCACTTTTTTGAAGCGGTTGATTGCGCCAATATAGCGATTGCGTTCAAGGTAATAGCGACCAACATCCATTTCTTTTCCAGCCAGATGGTCTTCAACAAGGTCAAGCTTGAAGAGTGAATCGCGGCCATAGTCTGAATCTGGATAGCGGTTCACAACATCTTGAAGGGAGCGTCGTGCTTCAATTGTTGTTCCTTGATCGCGTTCAACGCTGGAGATGCCGTTATAAGATGAAAGAGCGATTAGATAGTATGCGTAGGGCACATTTTCGTTGCCTGGGTTGAGCTGGATAAAGCGGCGTAAAACTCCAGTTGCTTCTGGATAATTTTGATTTCTATAAAAAGCATAGGCCGCTTGAGTTTGTGCTTTAGTTGCCCATTTTGAATAGGGATAGTCGCGCTCAATATCCAAAAATTGCTGTGCCGCTTTTTTGTAGCGATATTTTTCCAGATGAGTTTGTGCGGCGTTATATTGCTCTTCCGCCGATATTTTCTCGTCTTCAAACGTCACCTTCTCTTTGTCGCCAGTCGACGAGCAAGCGCTGAGTGACATTGCAAAAAGAAGCAAAAAAACTGGTAAAAATTTCATATATCTTGTATAAATCGAACTTAAACGAAGGTCAATCAACTAGTTATTTATTATGTATCCACTTGGTGTTCCACTGCCCAATTCTCCCCACGCTGTTTCTGTGAGCCTGCCCAAATGGGCGGATGTTGTGGGCTATGAAGAGGGCGAGCCGCGAGTGATTGATGCAATGCAGCTTGGCTACCCGCGCTTTGTTTATCACCCGAAGGTGCTTGAGTTGTTTGCGGATTGTGAGGCAAAATTTGCTGGTGCGGACGAGTTCTGCAGGGTTTATCCGAGTGAGGCGACTTGCAAGATGAGCGTTGAATATTGCGGTGCTGGGCGTGTTGAGAAATTTGCTGAGGGCGCTTGGGCGGCGGTGTTGCCGAAGGGGCTGGAAGCGCGCGCGAAGGAGTTCTGGCAGCATGCTGGCTTTGGCGTTTGTTCACGCTTTGCGGAAAGCCGTGTGGCAGATTTTGAGATTGGAGAAGCGCACAAGGTGATTACGGATAAGTTGGTTGAGTTGAGCGGTGCGGATGCGGAGGATATATATTTATTCCCGTCTGGCATGGCTGCGATTTCCACCGCGCATCGAATTCTTGAAACTCAAACTCCTCAGCCAAAAACAGCGCAGCTTGGGTTTTCTTATGTGGACAGCTTCAAAGTGCAGGAAAAGTTTGGAACTTGCGAGTTTGTGCAAATTGAAGATTTTGAGCGATTGGCGGCGGTGGATGTGGATGGAGTTTTTACGGAATATCCGCTGAATCCGATGCTGCAAAAAGTGGATTTCACGAAGGTGCGCGCGGCAATTGGAACAACGCCATTGGTGGTGGATGACACGCTGTGTGCGTGGCAGGGCTTCAATGCGTTGGATGTGGCTGACATTGCGGTGACATCGCTGACGAAGTTTTTCTCGGCAATTGGCGATGTGATGGCTGGCTGCTTGATTTTGAACAAAAAATCCCCGCATTACGCAAAATTTAAGACGCGTTTGGATGGGGTTTATGAGTATTTGTTGCACGCTGTTGACGCAGGAGTTTTGGCCAAGAATTGCAAGAATTTTCAGCCAAGAATTGAGAAAATTATAGAGAACGCAACTCGCCTCAACAGCTTCCTAGCGATGCGTGGCAAGCAGCTGGAAACTCGCCACCATAATGGTATGATAACAATAATCTTCTCAACCGAGGCACAAGCCGTGAAGTTTTATGATGCGCTGGAAGTGAAGAAAGGTCCGAGCTTGGGGACGGAATATACGTTGGCTTGTCCATACACATTGCTGGCTCACTATGAGGAGCTGGACTGGGCAGAATCTGTTGGCGTGCCTCGTCATTTGGTTCGTGTTTCGGTGGGAGCAGAGGAATATGCAGAGTTGGAAAAGGTGTTTGGAAATGCGTTGCATGCAGCGGAATAATCGGTTAAAAAATAGGCTATAAATTTTAAAGGAAAGTTGAATGGGAAACGCAGCACAAAAACAAGAAATTCCACTATATAAGCAATTTGGCTTGAACGATGAGGAATACGCAAAGATTTTGGAAATCATGGGGCGCACGCCAAATGATACGGAATTGGGCATTTTCTCGGTTATGTGGAGCGAGCATTGTTCGTATAAATCAACAAAACTGCATTTGAAAAAGCTGCCGACAAAAGGCAAGCAGGTGATTTGTGGGCCGGGTGAAAATGCTGGCGTGATTGACATTGGTGACGGGCAAGCGGCGATTTTCAAGATGGAATCGCACAACCATCCGTCATATATCGAGCCATTTCAAGGCGCGGCAACTGGTGTTGGCGGAATTTTGCGTGACGTGTTCACTATGGGCGCGCGCCCTGTGGCAAACCTGAACGCAATTCGCTTCGGTGAGCCTAGCCACCCAAAAACGCGTTCGCTTTTGGCGGGTGTTGTGAGCGGAATTGGGCATTATGGCAACTGCGTTGGTGTTCCGACTGTTGGTGGGTCATGCGAATTTGATGCGTCTTAC
Organism: Rickettsiales bacterium; assembly: GCA_023301015.1. Next base: position 3,596 of record JALZVI010000156.1, read on the forward strand.
AACGGCAATTGCTTGGTG
>JALZVI010000157.1 GCA_023301015.1 Rickettsiales bacterium
TGTGCAGGCGGCGCGTGTTTCATACGGCAAGGGTACAAAGCAGGTGAATCAGGATCGTGGTTTGATCCATTATCTGATGCGCCATTGGCATTCAACGCCGTTTGAAATGTGCGAAATTAAGTTCCATGTGAAGCTGCCAATTTTTGTGGCACGCCAGTGGATTCGCCATCGCACCGCGAATGTGAATGAATATTCCGCGCGCTATTCAGTTTTGAACAAAGAATTCTACATCCCTAAACGCGAAAATCTGGGCCCACAATCTGCGCAAAATCATCAAGGCAGAGCAGGGGAGCTGAGTGATGACGAGGCCGCGCGTGTGATGGAACTTTTGAAGAACGACGCTGAGCAATGCTACGATCATTATGAAGAGATGATGAACGAAAATGCCGCGGGTGAAGTTTTGGACGAAGACAAAACAGGTCTTGCCCGTGAGTTGGCGCGCATGAACCTCAACCTGAACTATTACACCGAGTGGTATTGGAAAATTGACCTGCATAACCTAATGCATTTCTTGCGTTTGCGTGCCGACAGCCATGCTCAATATGAAATTCAGGTTTATGCCGAAGTGATGACCGAAATTTTGAAGAAATGGTGCCCAATTGCGCATGAAGCCTATGAAGAATATCGCGAAGGTGCGATGAATCTGTCCAAAACTGGAACTTCTGTGGTTAAGCGCTTGGTTGCTGGTGAGAAGGTGACTCAGGCCGATAGCGGTCTTGGAAAACGCGAATGGGTTGAGCTTTGCGCCAGCCTTGGCATTGAGAGCTAGGAAGTATGAGCAAGATTTCAGAGCTTGTATTGAACGACGAAAATGTCAGAAAGCATGACTTCACAATCGTTCTGATGGCAACCTCTTGTGCAATTGCATCTCTCTTGACCAAAACATTCCTCACATTCTCAGGCGGCAGCGATGCGATCTACGTTATGGCTGCGGGATATTTCGCGATTGGTGGGAACTTGTTCCTTCTTTCACCAAAAATAATCAAATCACCAATTCAAAAATTGGCAGGGATGATCTCCTCATTCGCTGGAGAAAAAAGCAACTTTGCCTTCATCCTAAAAACACTAGGTGCGCTTGGGTTCATGATCGCGGGCTTCGTCGAAGGCCAGCAAGGCCTTGCAATTGGCGGCGCTGGATATCTATTCGGCAACATAATCGCGCTCATTAAGGGGCATAAAATATATTCAATAGCAGGCTATGGCATGGCCGCAGGTGCTTTCCTCACGGCGGGGCTGGGCGAGGAAAATAACCTACTCTTATATGCTGGCGTTTTTGCAATTTTGGAAACGGTGTTCCTAGCAATATACAAAAATCATGATGAAAGCCGCGCTCAGGTTATGAAAGATGTGTGGGAAGAAAAACGCGCCGAAATTGCAACTAATGAGGCTCAAAAAGAAGAGTTAGAAAAAATCCGCACTCGCAGAAAAAAAGAGCGCTTTTCCAATGCATTTATGAGCAATATCTATGACCGCGAAGGCGACCGATTAGGCAAATATTTCGAAAGCGAATTCGCCAAATACGCCGCCATCGAAAAGCAAGTGATTGACGAAGTTGAAGAGAGCTAGGCGCTTTTGAGTTGACTTTGTGTTAATATTTTTTTATAAATGCCGTTCGGTTTAAAAAGGAAGGTTAGTTATGGTGAGCGGTACAATACACTCTGCAGAATTTTTAGTAGCAGCAATTATGGACGGGGCTTCTTGGCAGGGAATTAAAGCTGCTGGTGGCATTTCTCCAGCGGCTTTGGAGAAGCGCTTAAGCTCTCCTTATTCAGAATATGTGCCAGCAATGGAGCGCGCAAAAGTTGAGACTGCTGAGGCGAATGGTGAGGAATATGAGCCAAATGCGCGCACGATAAAAACAGAGTATGACCCGATTCATTCTGCTATTGATGCAGGCTGGAATGTTGAAGATTTGTCTGAGATGATTGCAAAAAATCCAAAAAAATTGCTGCCTGGGCATTTGAATAAATTGGCGAGTTTGTGGAAAGACAAGCCAATTGATGCGCTGGACATTGCAAAGCTGAACCCTGATTCAATCGATAATATTGTTCTTAGCACGGCAATCCATGAGTGGAATGATTTGCCCTACTCAGTTGTAATTGCATTGGCGATGGTTGATAAGAAAGGGGCGAATCATTCAGTTAGCTATTCAAGCGTTAAGGTTGCGATTGACCATTGGATGGGAGAAGATGTGGAGCTGGAAGTTGGAGTTGTGAAGGTGGGGCAGCTTATTGCGATGAACCCAACTGCTTCGCTAGTGAAGCAGTTGGTAGATACGATTCCTGATAATCAGAGTGTGTTTGCGGCCAAAGTTTTTTCTGAGCTGATGCAAGTGGCTAAGGCTGTCGCTGATAAAAAAGACCTTCAGCTAGACGAAGGTGGCTTCATCAGCTCCTCACAGCCAGATATTTCTGAATCTAAAACTAGGTAACTAGCCTTTCAACAACCCGCCCATTTGCTTTCCGCCCAAAATATGAACATGAAAATGCGGCACGGTTTGGTCTGCATCTGCGCCGTGATTTGTGATTAAGCGATAGCCACTTTCGGCCAGCCCAGCTTCATGTGCAACCTTACGAACAGCGCCAAAAAAACCTGCGATTTCTTCCGCATTAGCCTTGGCAGAAAAATCATCGAATGAAATATATTCACCCTTTGGAATTACCAAAAGATGCGATGGTGCGGCGGGCGAAATATCATTAAAGGCAACGGCAAATTCATCCTCATAAATCCTATCTGTCGGGATTTCACCGCGCAAAATTTTTGCAAAAATATTTTCTGAATCGTAAGTCATATTAGTCTCTGTCATAGTCGCGCGTCATGCGGCGTTTTTGCAATTCTACAATCACGTCGTCGAGCGTAACATCGCAATCTGACATTAGAACGAAGAGGTGAAAAACAAGGTCAGAAATCTCATTCACCAGCTCTTCTTTGTCATCTTTCATCGCTGCAATAACAGTCTCAACACCTTCTTCACCAACCTTTTGCGCAATGCGTGCGCGGCCTTTTTTGAACAAAGATTTTGTATACGAATTCTCTACATCCGAGTTTTTGCGCTCTTCCACAAGTTCAAAAAGTTCTTTCAATAAATTATCTGGTGATGTCATTTTCTATTCCTAATTTTTTTATAATCTAACAGCTATATCTTTATCTGCCATATGTTTTTTCACTTCGCCAATTGTGTGCGTGCCGAAATGGAAGATGCTCGCGGCCAACAGCCCCGTTGCGCCAGCTTCCACGCCCTCAACAAAATGCTCAGGCGCGCCAACTCCGCCCGATGCAATGACGGGGATTGTCACCGCGTCAGCCACGGCTTTGGTTAGCTTCAAGTCAAACCCATCCTTTGTTCCGTCCCTGTCCATGCTGGTCAGGAGGATTTCTCCTGCGCCAAATTCCTGCATCTTTTTGGCCCATTCCACGGTTTTTATGCCCGTTGGTTTGCGCCCGCCATGGGTGAAAATCTC